>NZ_JBSZJV010000055.1:0-202 GCF_054188265.1 Stenotrophomonas sp. IS26 | reverse complement strand
CCACCTGCCGTGGCGGCCAGATCGCCCCCGCTGCGCAGCTGCTGCACATCCATCGCACCCGACGCCTCCAACTGCATCGCCGCGCCGGAAGACAGCGTCTGCGCTACCAGCGCAGCACCGCTAGCCGCGCTCATGGCGCCCTGCGCCTGCAGTTCGCCAATGCCCATCGCCCCGCCGCTGCGAAGCTGCGCATCGCCACCGA
>NZ_JBSZJV010000054.1:0-206 GCF_054188265.1 Stenotrophomonas sp. IS26 | reverse complement strand
CCGACCTGACGCGAGAGCAGGATGTGCTCACGGGTCTGCGGCATCGGGCCGTCAGCAGCCGAACAGACCAGGATCGCGCCGTCCATCTGGGCAGCACCGGTGATCATGTTCTTGACGTAGTCAGCATGGCCCGGGCAATCGACGTGGGCGTAATGACGTTCGGTGGATTCGTATTCGACGTGTGCGGTCGAGATCGTGATGCCACG
>NZ_JBSZJV010000053.1:0-208 GCF_054188265.1 Stenotrophomonas sp. IS26 | reverse complement strand
AAACCACGAAGAACAGCGCGAGAAGCTGCGCGCGCTGGGCTACACCTTCGAGTCGCAGACCGATACCGAAGTGATCGCGCACCTGATGCACCATCACCTCAAGGAAGGTGACAGCCTGCTGGCGGCGCTGCAGCGCACGGTCAAGGAATTGACCGGTGCCTACGCGCTGGCGGTGATGAGCCGTGCCGAGCCGGACCACTTTGTGTGC
>NZ_JBSZJV010000052.1:0-208 GCF_054188265.1 Stenotrophomonas sp. IS26 | reverse complement strand
ACACACAAAGTGGTCCGGCTCGGCACGGCTCATCACCGCCAGCGCGTAGGCACCGGTCAATTCCTTGACCGTGCGCTGCAGCGCCGCCAGCAGGCTGTCGCCTTCCTTGAGGTGATGGTGCATCAGGTGCGCGATCACTTCGGTGTCGGTCTGCGACTCGAAGGTGTAGCCCAGCGCGCGCAGCTTCTCGCGCTGTTCTTCGTGGTTC
>NZ_JBSZJV010000051.1:0-249 GCF_054188265.1 Stenotrophomonas sp. IS26 | reverse complement strand
CACAACCAGCCGATCGTGCGTGAGGTGCACCTGTCGGATGTGTCGCTGGCCTCGCTGGAGCTGGGCCCGTACCGCCACTTCATGCAGAAGGAAATCCACGAGCAGCCGCGCGCGCTGGGCGACACCATCGAAGCGGCGATCGACGCCGGTGGCTTCCCGGCGACCCTGTTCGGCAAGAATGCCGAAGCCGTGCTGTCGGGTATCGAAGGCGTGCAGATCCTTGCCTGCGGCACCAGCTACTACGCCGGC
>NZ_JBSZJV010000050.1:0-289 GCF_054188265.1 Stenotrophomonas sp. IS26 | reverse complement strand
AAGCCGCACACCACCTTCGACGCCGAAGTGTACGTGCTGTCCAAGGACGAAGGTGGCCGTCACACCCCGTTCTTCAAGGGCTACCGTCCGCAGTTCTACTTCCGTACCACCGACATCACCGGCGCTTGCGAACTGCCGGAAGGTGTGGAAATGGTGATGCCGGGCGACAACGTGAAGATGGTTGTCACCCTGATCAACCCGGTCGCCATGGATGAAGGCCTGCGCTTCGCGATTCGCGAAGGCGGCCGTACCGTCGGCGCCGGCGTGGTCTCCAAGATCATCGCGTAAT
>NZ_JBSZJV010000005.1:0-202205 GCF_054188265.1 Stenotrophomonas sp. IS26 | reverse complement strand
TCATTCTCGTAGACGACAACAGTCCGGATCATGCTTGGCAACGGATAGAGGAGATTTCGCGCATCCACCCGCATGTGCGTGGACTGCGGCTTGCACGCAACTTTGGCCAGCATGCAGCCATCAGTGCGGGACTAGCCCATGCAACGGGCTCCCGCATGATTGTGATGGATTGCGATCTCCAGGACATTCCGGAAGAGATCCCGAAGTTGCTTGCAGGGCTGACTGGTGATGTTGAGGTGGTGTTGGGACAGCGCGTTGACCGGCAGGATAGCTGGCTCAAACGAACCGGCTCAATGATGTTCTACAAAGCGCTTGGCTGGCTTACTGATACCAAGTACGACCACACCACTGCGAACTTTGGTGCCTACAGCCGCAAGGTTGTCGATACGCTCAACTGCATGCCGGAATCAGATCGATTTTTGCCGTTGCTTGTGCGATGGACTGGGTTCAAGACCGTCAAGGTCGCGGTGTCGCACGGGCTACGGATCGAGGGAAGAAGCAGCTATAGCCTCGGCAAGCTACTCCAGATGGCGATGCGAATCGCCCTGTCTTTCTCTGACAAGCCGCTGCGGATGGTGATGTTGGCAGCCCTGTGCATTGCAGCCGTCGCGGCTGCGATTGCCGTGTTTAGCGTGTATCGATATAGTTCCGGCGATATTCGGGTCGCTGGATTTACGAGCATCATCGCTTCGATATGGCTTGTAGGGAGCATCGTGATGGCGTGCATTGGGGTACTAGGGCTTTATCTAGGACGCGTACATGGCGAGGCAAAAAAGCGACCCCAATTTTTGATCTGGCAGGACACACGGAAATGGCAGCAATGAGCCCGAAGAGATTTTTTCAACACGCCCCGCTCGACTCACATCGGTTCGGCATCATCGTCATGCGCGGAACGATCGAGTCAAGCATGGATACCAAATCCCTTGTTGAGGAAATCGAACAAGGTGACGCAGAATTGACCATTTTTCGCGTTCCAGCGGGCGATACGATTCTTGCCACCGCGCTACAGCTCCGTGGGCACGTGGTCATCCATGCAGACACCCTCGTTTACTACTCGACGGAGCTTTCCCGGTCTATTGACATCTGCACCGAAACCCAGGTCGAACGTGCAAGCGAGCACCATCGAAAAGCCATTACAGATATCGCAGCCAACAGCTTTGCAAACTACCGCTCCCACTACTCGGCTAACCCGAACCTGCCACGGGAGTTGGTGTCGTCAGGGTATATTGAGTGGGCCGTTAGTCGCTTGGAATCTGGAAGTATCGGCAGCCAGACATGGGTAGTCTCTGATAACGGCACAATCGCGGGATTCGCCACTTGTGACGTGGGCCCATCGTCGGTCGAAATCGTACTGAATGCAGTGCATCCCAGTTTCGAACGCCGCGGTCTGTATGGGATGCTGCTCCGTCATATCAAGCACCACTATGCGCAGCACTCATTGAACGAGCTGCTGATTTCCACCCAAATTTGGAACTATACAGTCCAGCGCCAATGGGCACGCGCTGGGCTGCGCCTGTTCAAGGCGTACGACACATACCATGTTGATCGCCGCCTCCCTATGGGAGCACGCTTTCCATGAGCAAAGTGTTCCCTTGGCTAATGGTGGGTATGACCATCCTGCTTACAAGCTATGGACAGTTAGTGATCAAGTGGCAGGCTTCGATTTTCGAGCCGGCAGATGCAGGCATACTTGCAAAGCTTCCAAACGTGCTGCAACTGCTGTTGCAGCCGTGGGTGATATCGGCTTTCGTTTCCGCTTTTGCAGCATCCCTGTGCTGGATGCTCGCGGTGTCACGATTGGAACTCAGTAAAGCCTACCCTTTCATGGCCCTCAACTTTTTGTTGGTCTGTATTCTTGCGATCCCAATTTTTGGCGAGAGCCTTACGTTGGCAAAAGGCGTTGGCCTAGTTACTGTGATCATTGGCCTCGTCATAATCAGCCAAGGCTGAGATCTCCACTCCAGTATTCGTCACCATAGGCGCACCCATGATTCGCTTCAATCGGCCGTTCATGACCGGCAAGGAACTGAGCTACATCGAACAGGCTCACCGGAATGGTCACCTTTCAGGTGACGGCCCGTTTACAAAGACCTGCCACGAGTGGCTCCGTGATCAGACTGGGGCCAGCACCGCATTGCTTACACATTCGTGTACAGCTGCGCTTGAGATGGCAGCCCTCCTGCTGCGCCTGAAGCCAGGTGACGAGGTTATCGTCCCATCCTACACGTTCGTGTCCACAGCAAGCGCATTTGCGCTTCGAGGGGCGGTACCCGTGTTTGTCGACATACGCGCGGATACGCTTAACATCGACGAAGCATTGATCGAAGCAGCGATCACAAGCAAGACGAAAGCGATTTGTGTAGTTCACTACGCAGGTGTGTCGTGCGAGATGGACGCGATCATGGCCATCGCCGAACGCTACCAACTGCACGTTGTCGAGGACGCCGCACAAGGCATCATGTCCAGTTATCGGGGGCGCCCGCTAGGCACGATAGGCCACCTGGGAGCTTTCAGCTTCCATGAAACCAAGAACATCATTTCAGGAGAGGGTGGCGCCTTACTCTGCCGAGATGGCGAGTTCGGAGAGCAAGCTGAGGTCATTCGCGAGAAGGGCACCAACCGAAGCCGCTTTTTCCGCGGCCAAGTGGACAAGTACACATGGGTGGATGTTGGCTCATCGTATCTTCCTGGTGAGATCACGGCGGCCTTCCTTGCCGCCCAAGTTGAGGACGCTACTGATATTACGCGCAAGCGACTAGCGATCTGGGACAAGTATCATAGCTGGGCTGAAGAGCACGAAGCAGCTGGCCGCCTGCGACGTCCCGTGGTGCCTGCGCATTGCACGCACAATGCGCACATGTATTACATGCTACTTCCTTCCCTAGAAGCGCGGACCCGCTTTATCGAATCACTTAAAGCAGATGGCGTACAGGCAGTGTTTCACTACATTCCTTTGCACTCCTCTCCTGCAGGACGCTCCTTTGGGCGGACCGACTCCAGTCTTCCAGTAACGGACGACATCGCCGAACGTCTCGTCCGCATGCCACTCTGGATCGGAGTCGAAGAGCATCTACCTACCATTTTTGCTGCCGCAGACAGAGCACTGACGGGCTGATGTAATGCGATCTTCGAGCCACGACCTGCTTCCACTCAATCTGTCGACACTCATCATCGCAGCTTTGGCCTCGGCGGCGTTCATCAACGCCGCTATGTACATATCCTATGCCGGCATTCCCTTCATCACGTCTGATGGGTGGTACTTCGTTGACACTTTTCTACAGAAGTATTATCACGGCGGCGTAACGCTGCATGATCTGTACATGAAGCGTAGTACTGATGACCACGCACAGCCAATTCACAAGCTACTTCTTATCTGGAACGCGGACCACTTCGATCTGGATTTCGTGATTGAGTCTTACGTGGGGCTCGCCATCGCCGGAGTTTCTTGGCTGCTGATGCTCTATTCCGCTCGTCAAGACAATGTGGCGCGATCCAGCGCGGTCTGGTGGATCCTCCCCATGGTGGCAGCCGCTTTCAGCCTGGTCTCGTTGAGTGGCGGGATGGTATTTAGCTGGTCGCTGGTGACCTTGAGCTATCTTGGACCGCTTTCAATGGTTTTGATGGCGTTTTCGGCATGGCACGCTGTCGAGCGACATCGGTGGCTCCCGCTGCTGATTCTAGCGCCGCTTATCGTTTTCACCATGGACGGCACGGCACTGATTTGCGCCATAAGTGTCAGCTGCGCATTGTTGCTACGTGAGGCCAAGATGCGCGGCAAAACTTGGCGTGCAACGTTTGCCGCCTTGTCGTTAGTGGCGGCCACCGTCATCGCATATCGTCTGGTAAGCCATTTCTACCTGCATCCGCAGTTGGCCGATGCACCTGCGGCACCGCCAGCGATCGCCACATTACTCGGCTTTGGCTGGAGTCGTATACAGCAGATGGTGCTCGCCATTGCCTCGCTGTCAATCGCGGAGCCGGCGGCACTTGCGATGTACCTTCATGATCGGTCAGTGCAGGCACACCGCCTGATAGGTCTGCTTGTGATCATGGGGCACGCTTGGTTCTGGTGGCGCGCCTCGCGCGATCAATGGAACCGTACGCAATTCATTGCAGTTACGCTGATGCTGTTCTGCTACGGTGCGGCGGCTGGTATCGTTTTGGGGAGAGTGCCTATATTCGGGCCTGAGTACGTTACCCAGCAGCGTTACCTCCTCATGTACCAACTGGGCACCGTAGCTCTCGCTATGATGGCCGCAGGTTCCAACTGGCACGATTGGCGACTGCCGCAGCGGGCGGTTGCAGCAGTCGCACTGGCAGGAGTGATTCTGATCCAGTTGCCACTTTCGCTCTCCACGTGGCGTGAAGCGCCATTCGTGCAAGCCTACGGCAACAAGTTGGGCAGGCAGATAATACTGCTGGGGGAGAATCCTGGCGTACGACTAGCTGGGTGCGCGCCAATGCTCGTTATCTGCCAAGCGAGCCGCGATGAGCAGATCCGGTCAATAGAGCTTTTACGCGGACGCCGGCTCAATGCGTTCTCACGCAGCATGCTTCGGAGACATTCAATGGAATCGCTGCAGCAGAATATCGGCCCCGCCGAAGTTATTTCGGCCACGACCGCCAATCCCAGTGGAGCACCGGACACCCCGCGTAGGTAGCGTGCAAAGGATGCAGAGGTCTGCATCAAGTGTCTCATCCACTACCTGGTAGCGAATGGCGGTGACGTCTGCGGGCGCGCGCTGGCATCCCACCGAGAGCAGTAATACAAGCACAAGGCCCAACGTAGAAGCTTTCACGCCCCCCCCCCCCCAACAAAGCGGGCAGTCTAGCGCAAATGACCGCACACTAATGCACGCAAGGCGCTAACATATGCAGGCGCCAGCCCTATGCGTTCTTGGCCGGCGAAAGAAGCGTCGTGTCCAGCTGGCTCTTACCCACAACTAAGTGAACAACCTTCCCTTGAATATATCTATGAGCATCAATCACAAGAAACACTGGATGTTCGTCGTCGCCCTTGCGGGCACCATCGCCCTGACCGCATGCTCCCCACCTCCGCAGACGGCTGAGAACGAGAGTGCCGACGCCGCCGCAAATCCCGCGCCGGTCGTGACACAGCCAGAGGTCAAACCGCTTGACGTGCTGAACGGACTTAAGATTGTGCAGTTCGGGCCGACGTCGGCAAAGGCGCAGTCAGTTGATCGCCTGGATGTATGGGCCCAGGCGGATCGCGCGCTTGATGGGTATGAAGCGGAGCTTTGGCTTGACGGCAAGCGACTCGAAAACTCGGCAATCGCAGGCGCCACCGTAACCGGCACGATCCCAGCTTCTCTGCTGGCCACCAAGGGCACGTTCCCCCTTGAGATCCGGGTCGGCGAGGACGGCACCAAGCTTGTCAGCGACAAAGTCGACTTCATCATCGAGTAACACAGCAGTAAAGACTGATTCAGCTGCACTCAAGGAGGGGCATACTACTGCCCCTCCTTTTTTTTTGTTCATCGCTTCCTGCAGGAAGGCCGGCGGGACTGAACTGCCGAAAGACCGAAGCGACTTGCTGGCGGCATCCCTCGGCCAACCACTGGCATGAAGATGAATGTCCACCAAGAACTCCGAACGGCAGCCGCTGTGAGGAGTGGTTAGAATAATGGCTACAACATAGATTTAGAGAAATGAGGATATGGCTGAACGACGCAAAAAAGTACTGATCGCCTTCGGGACACGCCCAGAAGCAATCAAAATGGCCCCGGTTGTAGAGGCGTTCAAGCGAGATGGCACGTTGGATCTCGTGGTAGCGGTGACAGCGCAGCATCGCCAGATGCTTGACCAGGTGCTCGAACTGTTCGGGATCGTGCCCGACGAGGACCTCGATGTCATGCAGCCCGGCCAGACGCTGCCGGGCCTGTTCGCCCGCATTCTCACCGGCATGAACGAAGTCATTGCCCGACAAGCACCCGACATCGTGTTGGTTCATGGCGATACGTCCACGACACTGGCTACCGCGCTAGCCGCATTCTACAACAAGGTCAAAGTCGGCCATGTAGAAGCAGGCCTGCGCACGGGGGACATCTGGGCACCTTGGCCCGAAGAAGCCAACCGCTGCCTTACCGCCCCTCTCACCAGCCTGCATTTCTCACCCACTGAACAGTCGCAAGCCAACCTGCTGCGCGAAGGCGTATCTCCCGAGATCATCGAAGTGACGGGCAATACAGTCATCGACGCACTTCTGGAGGTAGTAAAGCGAATCGCCCAAGACCCGTCCCTTTCAGCGCGCCTTGATTCCCAGTTCCCGTTCCTTGATCCGTCCCGGCGACTGGTACTGGTGACGGGTCACCGTCGCGAGAACTTCGGCGATGGGTTTGAGCAGATCTGCCATGCGCTGAAAGGCCTTGCCGATCGCGGCGATGTTCAGGTCGTCTATCCCGTGCACTTGAACCCGAATGTGCAGGAGCCGGTCAACCGTATTCTTGCCGGCGTTGAGAATGTGACACTCATCGACCCGCAGGACTACCTGCCGTTCGTCTACCTCATGTCGAGGGCCGCCTTGATCATCACTGACTCCGGCGGTGTTCAAGAAGAAGCCCCATCATTGGGCAAGCCCGTCTTGGTCATGCGGGATACCACTGAACGGCCGGAGGCCGTAGACGCAGGTACGGTGCGCTTGGTCGGCACCGATGCGAACCGCATTCTTGCAGAGGCGAACCGCTTGCTTGATGACCCAACTGCATACGCGGAGATGTCACGCGCGCACAACCCTTACGGTGATGGCAAAGCTTCTGAGCGGATCGTAAACCGCGTCAAGAGCATCTGAATGACGAGCCCGGCCCCTCTGACGAGGTGGCCGGGCCAACGCCACCGGGAGCAATCAGCGAGGGCTGCGGTCCCGGTAGACGTGAGGAACCCAGGGACCCCACTTCGACTCGTAGATCTTCTTGTTCTTCTCGAACAGGATCTGCTTGGTGTCCGCCTTCAGCGCGTTGAAACTGGCCGAAAGATGATGATGTACAAAAACGTCGTCCGCACAGCGCACGTCAAAGCCATTCAATGCTAGACGACGGCAGTAATCGTCATCTTCAAAGAAACCAACACCAAAGTCTTCATCCATTGGCCCGACAGCCTCATACGCTTGCCGGCTGATCATGACGCAGAAGAAGGCAGCGGTTTTCATTTCGAACGATTGCCCTGGATGCTTACGGGTGTACTCACCCGCCCTCTGGATCATCTCCTCCATCGAGGCGTAGTTGATTTCGATCCGGGCTTCGTTGCCGATGTTGTTGGTCACCGGCCCTACCAGACCCACCGCGGGATTACGCTTCAGGTGACGCACCAACCCGCGCACCCAGCCTGGCGTTACATACGTGTCGTTATTGAGTACGACGAGATATTCGCCAGTTGCCGCACGCAAACCTACGTTATTGCCTGCAGAGAAACCGAGGTTATCAGCGTTCGCAATGAAGATGCGATTCTCAGCACCCGCCGCCCATTCCGACAGGTACTCGACCGATCCGTCACTGGAAGCGTTATCGACCGCGATGATCTCCAGATTGGGGTAGTCGCTGTATTGATCGAGACTGTGGAGGCATGCTTGGGTATACGGCAGATTGTTGTAGCACAGCACAATGATACTGACTTTGGGCTCGACGATGCCTTCGAGCGCCCCATCCAGATCTGAAGCTCGGTGATCCCAAGTCTGCTGACGTGCGAATGCCTGGCGTGCCTCGACCTCGTCCACGGCTACAGCCGCAGGCAGGAGCGCCAGCGATACGGCACTCGAGAAGGCGTCGGGCTCGGTAGCCAGATTGACCAGCCCCTCGAACTGCGCCATCTCCGGCAGATCGACCGATACCGTGGGCTTGCCCGCGCTCAGGTACTCGTAAACCTTGACAGGATTGGTCGCCAACGTCAGCGGAATTACCTTGAATGGCAGCAAACAAACGTCGAATGCATGCAGCCAGTAAGGAAGTTCACGGTATGGAACCTCGCCCGTGAAGCGCACATTCGACAGGCCCTGCAGCGTCTCCTGCACGCCGGCAGTATCGCGCCCGACCAGAAGCACAAGCTCATGCGGATGATCTTCAGCCACCCTGCGGATGAGGTCGGGGTCGAACCACTCCGCAATGGCGCCGTAGTAGCCGATGATCCTACGGCCTTCGGGATCGACAAACACCTCGGTCGGCCGGTCGCAGAAGTGCGCGTACTCTGTTGCGTTTCGGATCATCGCAATATTTGAAGACTTGCCCTCCATCTCTTCAAGAAGCCATTGAGACGTGACAATCAGCAAGTCCGCACTCTCTACCAGCGTTCGTTCGCCGGCCAGCACACTGGCCGCGTTGTCCTCAAACCCACCATGATGATCCATGCAGTCATACACCAAACGCATGTTGGGCAGGCTCTGGGCGGGTACGAGCCAGAACGGATGCTGCACTAACGAAATGGCCGCAATGGTCGAAGTCCATTGGAGGAGCACTGCCAGGCTGGCCTGGATTGCCTCGACCTGCTCGGGACTCGCCACGTCAAAGTAGATCTGCGGTGCGCCGGCTACATGGAGATTGACTTGGAACAACCGCCCATTCTGATCCAAGGCTTCTACCGCGAAGCCGGGAGTAGCGGAATCAACGAAGTTGTTGGAGATATAGAATACTCGGTGCCCTTTCCCCGCCATGGCGGCTGCGAGATGCTGCGGACGTTGCATCCGGAAATGCCAGTCAATAACTGACCAGACAAATACATCGGCCAGATGCGCATCAGCAAGAAGAGGACGTTCGATCTCAACACCAAGACGCTCAGCAACAGCGACATAGTTCGCACGGACCATCCCAAGCAAGCGGGCCTTGTCCGAAGGGTCGATGCGCCCGGTTCGCACGGTCCTCCGAATGAAATTCCACGCACGCACCACACGACCACTACGCTTCGCCGGCGTGGAGCCAGCGTGATCGGCGGATGGCGCAGCCAGCGAGGCGTCGCGCATCAAACGCCACGTTGTACGCGGCTCGAGCAGCAACCGCTTCAGCACACGTACCGGCCGCATCAATACCCAAGATGAACTACTGTAAACGCCAACGAGCTCTTGCTCCAACTCGTGGATTCGTTCATTCAATTCTATGATGTCCTTATTCATCTCAGCGTGGATATTCATACCACCCGAGATATCTCCGAGATCCTGCCTGATCGTGGATTCCATTCTTTCTATTGCCCGTTCCATCTTTGCTTCGATCCCCCTAGCCACTTCTGAAAATGCTTGACGTGTGTCACGGCGAAACTCACCGGCACTCGCTATTGATTGTTGACGAAGAGTGTCGCGAAACGCAGACATCTCTCGTCGGGTTAACTCGATGTACATATCCGACTCGTGCTTGGCAGTGCTGCGCAGCCGCTCAAACTCAGCACGAAACTCGCTTCGCAGATCGACAGCACTGGTTGACTGATGCCTTCGCATTGCCTCAGCCTCTTCAGCAAGGCGTTCGGCGATGCTCTCCGCCAGTCGAGTGAAGCCGCCATGCAATACATCTCGCGTGCGCCCTGACTCATGCCGATGCTCACTAGCGATGCGTTCGGACTCCGCGACCATACGTTCGCTCAGGACGTCTGCAAACTGGGTCGAACCAGCGTGAAACGCTTCTTTCAGACGAGCCGACTCCTGCCGGTGCTCGGCAGCCATTCGGGTGGCGACCTCGCGAAGCTGTTCGGACAACCCCTCGACATTCGGTCGCAAGGTATCGAGAGTGCGTTGGACCTCTCGCTCGAGTGAGTGACGGAGGGCATCGCGGGATGCTGCAGCCTCTTCACTTAGAGAAGAGGCGTGCTCAGAAATGTGAGACATCCATTCCCTAAGCTCCAACCTGAGCGCACCATCGCCGGAGCTCTCAACCGGCAGCGGTGGGTGCTGCAAGACAAGTTCGCGCGTCGAGCTGCCCTGCTGCTCCACAATAGCTCGGGTAAATGCTTCGGAGTGAATCGTGAACGCTTGTACGAGGTGGGTGCTAGAAGCAAGCGGTGATGCAACCACGCGAGCCATCACCTCCATTACCTCACGCGACCAATATGCGGATGCTTCCGATCCTGGGTGCATGGCACGCAGCTGCTCCATGTAGGCATCGACGATGCCCGAACTGACAGGGAGCAGTTTTTGCAGGCGCTCGGCGAACGCAGCCCACACCACGCTGGCGCCCCGCTCTTTGCGCACGCGTGACATCAGTGCGGCGGCCTCTTCCGCGGTATTCTGCGCGAGCTGCTCTGCCAGCTGCACGCAATCTATCGTCGGCACGCCACGCCCTGAAAGATTGGTACGCACGGCACTGTTATACAGCGCCCCATCCAGCACACCCTTAACACCGTCGTAGCCAACCAGCACAACCTGCGCGCCGCCCGCAATTCCTTCCAGCGCCACGCGACCCATACCTGCCACGCCCGCATAGCGGCTGACTTGTGCCGAGACGTCATCAACCGAACCAAGCAAGTGTACAAATCCGCTTTCAATGCTGTCCGCCAGCGCCTCCTCTAGCCGAGCGCGCGCCGGACCATCGCCACATATATCAACGCCATCTAGTCCGATCTCGAGTGCATATCGAGCAAACTGAATCACTCCCTCCACCTTTGCCGCGTCTAGGCGACTGACGGCGAGCCAACGCTCCGTCAACCGCGGCACACCTGGTGTCGGCAGAGCGGGAAAATCAATTGCATTGGGGAGGATGGACAGGCAGCCTGGCTGCACGTAGGGGCTTGCGAGAGCAGCCACCTCCTGCGACACAGCAGACACTTCACTAACGGCAGGCAGTACCAATGACGCCAACATGAAGTCGTACGCTGAACCGTAACTTCCGGCCACCGAGCTAGGCCCATGCAACGTTGCAACGCATGGAATGCGCAGGGTCGAGGCGCAAATCAACGCGGGAATCAACGAAGTGAACGGGTGTGCGTTGATATAGGAAATGCGTTCACGCCGAGCAAGATCGACGATCTCATCAACGGCCTCAATAAATTCCCGTATGCTCGCTTCCGGGCCTAGAGCAAGCCCAGTTGTCAGCGAGGCAAGGCCTTGCGGCAGCAAATCGGCGCTGAACCGACGGCCGCAAACCAGATGCACGCGCCATCCTTGACGGACAAGCTCCTCTACCTCGCAGCGTATGTAAGTCTCCACGCCACCGAGCTCGAAAGCCTCGGTGACAATCATCAGTGACTTTTCCATTGCATCTCCAAGCGATGCGTTTTGGCGCTGATCTGACATCATCAAGTGACCTTGGTAAAGCTCACAACAGTGGGCAGTGCGGCGATACCGGTGCCTTTTGCCCGCATCGCCCGCACCTTGAGAATTAGCACATCGGTCTTCCGATCAAGGTAAGCCATGTCAGCATGGCTGATGGCTTCGGCCAAGGCAAAGGTAACGAAGTAGGTACCTTCGCAGAGATTAAGGTCGAGCGTAAAGCGAACTTCGCAGGTATCACCATGAACCACACCTTTGAGGTTCGCGTGCTGATACATCGTACTGCTGCCAAAGGCAGATACTCCCTCCACTGTTCGCAGCAGCACACCAAACTGCATTTCATCGATGGCATCCAGTGCCTTCACTCGAGCAGAAAGTGTCACTTTCTGACCCGTCATGAATACCTCGCAGGGTTCGCCGTGCGCGTCCGTCGATGACCAACTCTCAATGTAAGCACGCAAACGACCTTCACCTTCAGGCCCCGCGTCAGGTACAGATACAGCAGCCGCAATAGCGTGATCGTGCTCAGCTCCCGCATGGGTCTGCTGCGTCTGAACCAATACATCCTGTGCCGGAAGCGTTACCGCCTCACCAGCCTCGGAGTTCACGTATCGAAGATATGCCTTCTCATCGGAGTACAGAAGCGCGTGATACTGATCGATGATCGCACTCGCGTCACCGATGCCGTGCAAGCGCCCCTTGTGAAGCAGCACAGCTCTCTGGCAGAACTTCTCAACGGTCGATGTTGCGTGCGTCACGATCAAAATGGCGCAGCCGCGGGCACGGAGTCCTTCGATGTACTCATAGCACTTCCGCTGAAACTTCTCATCACCGACAGAAAGCGCCTCATCGACAATAAGCACCTGCGGGTCAACACAAGCCTGCACAGCAAATGCAAGGCGGACATACATGCCACTTGAATATGTCCGGACCGGTTGATCCATATGTTGACCGATGTCGGCAAACTCCTCGATCGCAGCAAAGCGCTCTTCCATCTGCTGCCGGGTGAACCCCAGCACCGAACCGTTGAGATAGACGTTTTCGCGGCCCGTGAAATCTGGATTGAAGCCAGAGCCCAGTTCCAGAAGCGCCGCAAGCAGACCGTTAACCCGAACCTCCCCGGTGGTCGGAGTGAGAGTTCCGGCGATGATCTGCAGGAGTGTGCTCTTGCCCCCGCCATTACGGCCGAGGATACCAATAGTTTCGCCAGGAGCTACATCGAAGGAAATATCATTGAGCGCCCAGAACTCGCGATAGTACTTACGGCCCCTGGGTGCGAAGAACTGCCGAAGACGATCACGCGGGGTGTCATACATCTCAAAGCACTTGGATACTCCGGAGATGCTGATTGCGGGCTCAGAGGACATCGGCGAACCCCTTTCGAGTTTTCTGGAACCAGGCAAAACCCAGCCAAGCGATTGCAATGGCCACTGCCATGGAGAGCGACCATGAGGCCCAATCCAGAGCTTTGCCCCACATGAGGACATCCCGGACCTGTTCCACGGCCGAGGTCAGGGGACTGAGCTTCATGAACACACGGTATTGTTCAGGCATGATCGAGACGGGGTAGAAGATCGGCGAAAGATACATGAGGACAAGGGTTATCACCCCGATAACCTGGGCGACGTCACGCAGAAATACACCGAGCGAAGCGAGCATCCACGAGAACCCAAGTGTCATTAATATCAACGGCAGCACTGCCGCAGGCATCAACAAGGCCGTCAGCGGCGGGATTCCGACGAAGATCACGTAGAACAAAAGCCATACGACGAAACTGACCAGCAGATGGAACAGGCTCGAGCCCAAAGAAACGATCGGCAGAATTTCAAGTGGAAACACGACTTTCTTGACGTAGCCGGCATTGCCCGTGATCAGCAAGGGAGCACGGTTACAAGACTCAGCGAACATGTTGAACACCATCAGACCGGCGAACAGCACCAGCGCGAATTCCGTCTTAGAACCGTCACCACCACTCCATCGCGCCTTGAACACGTAACTGAAAACAAAGGTATAAACGGCCAGCATCAATATCGGATTAAAGAACGACCATAACAGGCCCATGACCGAACCACGGTAGCGGCCTATAACCTCACGGACAACCAGCCCTTTAAGCAGATCTTTGTTATCAACCAACACGCGCGCAAGTGACAGCGGCGAAATCGAATCTCTGGAAACTTTCTTTTTCAACGATACGTCCCTGTAGTCCGCGACTTCTCATTATCGTCTGTGTTGGAGGGCCCGACGACCAGCGCCCGCTCCAGATCCACCTGCAGATCACCCAGGTCTTCCACGCCCACGCTCAGCCGCACCAGCGCATCACTGATGCCCAGCTGCTCCCGGCGTTCCACCGGAATCGAGGCATGCGTCATCACTGCCGGATGGTTGACCAGGCTTTCCACGCCACCCAGCGACTCGGCCAAGGTGAACAGTTCGGTCTTCTCGCAGAAGCGCTTGGCCGCCTCGTAACCGCCCTTGAGGACGATCGAGACGATGCCGCCGTAGCCGTTCATCTGGCGGGTCGCCAGCTCGTGCTGCGGGTGCGAAGTCAGGCCGGGATAGATGACCTTCTCCACGGCCGGGTGCTTTTCCAGCCACTGGGCCAGGGCCAGCGCGTTGGCGCAGTGCGCCTTCATGCGCAGCGGCAGGGTCTTCAGGCCGCGCAGCGCCAGGAAGCTGTCGAACGGGCCCTGCACGGCGCCGATGGAGTTCTGCAGGAAGGCCATCTGCTCGGCCAGTTCGGCGTTGTCGCCGACCACGACCATGCCACCGACCATGTCCGAGTGCCCGTTGAGGTACTTGGTGGCCGAGTGCAGAACCAGGTCCGCGCCCTGCTCCAGCGGGCGCTGCAGCATCGGCGAGGCGAAGGTGTTGTCCACCACCACCAGCAGGTTGTGGCGCTTGGCGATCGCAGCGACTGCGGCGATGTCCACGATCTTCAGCATCGGGTTGGTCGGCGTCTCGATCCAGACCATCTTCGTCTGCGGGGTGATCGAGGCCTCCAACGCGGCCAGGTCGGTCAGGTCGACGAAGCTGAACTGCAGGCCGGCGGTGCGCTTACGCACGCGCTCGAACAGGCGGAAGGTCCCGCCGTAGATATCGTCCATCGCCACCACGTGGCTGCCGGCATCCAGCAGCTCCATCACGGTGGAGCTGGCGGCCATGCCCGAGGCGAACGCGTAACCGCGGCTGCCGCCTTCCAGGGAGGCCACGCAACGTTCGTAGGCGAAGCGGGTGGGATTGTGGGTACGCGAGTACTCGAAGCCCTGATGCTCACCGGGGCTGGACTGGGCATAGGTGGAGGTCGCATAGATCGGCGGCATCACCGCGCCGGTGCTCGGATCCGGCGACTGGCCGCCATGGATCGCCAGCGTGGCCAGGGCGAGCGAGCGGTCGCCGTGCCCGGAAGAAGCGTGATCGGACATGTTGTTTCCCAGCAATAGAAGCCCCCATGGGGGCTCCGCAAAAGGAGCGGAAGTCTATCAGCGGCGGCTTAATCGGCCGTTGACGCGGATAAACAGGAATTCATTGCGACGCAGACGCTTACTGTACCCGCCGGCGCAGGTAGTTCAGCAGATCGATGCGGGTGATCAGGCCGAGGAAATTGGCGCCGTCCATGACGATGGCGACCTGGCCGCGGTCGAACACCGGCAGCAGGGCCTCGATCGGGGATTTCACGTCCAGGCGATCCAGCTTGCTGACCATCGCGGTGGCAACCGGGTCGCGGAAGCGGGCTTCGTCGCCGTACACATGCAGCAGCACGTCGCTTTCATCGACGATGCCGACCAGCTGGTCGCCGTCCATCACCGGCAGCTGCGAGACGTCGTAGAGCTTCATGCGCTGGTAGGCGGTGGTGAGTAGATCATTAGGACCGATCACGACGGTGTCGCGCTGCCCGTACGGGCGCAGGATCAGGTCGCGCAGGTCGCCCGACTGCGGGCGCTCCAGGAAGCCGTTGTCCAGCATCCAGTAGTCGTTGTACATCTTGGACAGGTACTTGTTGCCGGTATCGCACACCAGCACCAGCACCTTCTTCGGGGTGGTCTGCTCTTTGCAGTACTTCAGCGCCGCGGCCAGCAGGGTGCCGGTCGAGGAGCCGCCAAGGATGCCTTCCTTGCCCAGCAGCTCGCGTGCGGTATGGAAGCTCTCGGCATCGGTGATCGCGTAGGCCTTGGTGACGCGGCTGAAATCGGCGATCGAGGGCAGGAAGTCCTCGCCGATGCCTTCCACCAGCCAGCTGCCCGACTTGTCGTTGAGCACGCCGTCATTGATGTATTCGGCCAGGATCGAGCCGACCGGGTCGGCCAGGACCAGCTCGGTCTTCGGCGAGAGAGTGGAGAAGGCGCGCGACAGGCCGGTCATGGTGCCGGAGCTGCCACAGCCGAACACGATCGCGTCCAGGTCGCCGTCCATCTGCGCCAGGATTTCCGGGCCGGTGCCGAATTCATGGGCGGCCGGGTTATCCGGGTTGCCGAACTGGTTGATGAAGTACGCGCCAGGGGTTTCCTCGGCCACGCGCTTGGCCATGTCCTGGTAGTACTCCGGGTGGCCTTTGGCCACGTCCGAACGGGTCAGCCGCACTTCGGCGCCCATCGCCTTGAGATTGAAGATCTTCTCGCGGCTCATCTTGTCCGGCACGACCAGGATCAGCTTGTAGCCCTTCTGCTGGGCGACCAGCGCCAGGCCCAGGCCGGTGTTGCCGGCGGTGCCCTCGACCAGGGTCGCGCCCGGCTTGAGGTCGCCACGCTGCTCGGCGGCTTCGATCATCGACAGCCCGATGCGGTCCTTGATCGATCCTCCGGGATTGGCACTCTCGAGCTTCAGGTAAAGCTCGCAGACACCGGTATCCAGGCGCTGGGCCTTGACGATCGGGGTCTGGCCAATGAGTTCGAGTACGGAGGAGTGGATTGCCATCGGTTCACATCGATTCGCGCCGCAAGGCGGCCGGACCGGTGATTATCCGACGGTTGGCGACGAAAGTCAGGTTGCCGCGTTCATAAGCGGCGCGGACGGCACCGGTCGACGAGGAGACCGGAACCGCCCGCGACGTAGGGCGGTAAGGGGGGTCAGTGCACGGGGGAGGCGTACATCCGTTCCAGTCTCTGCTTGGCCAGCAGCTTTTCACGCTTCATCTGTCCCAGGGTGAGGCTGTCTATCGGAAGCACACCCAGCTCGGCATCCATGCACTTCTTGTTCAACTTCTGGTGCCGTTCGTAGAGCGCCTTGAATTCCGGATCCTGCTTGCGCCGTGCGTCGATATCGCTCTGGGGCTGACCTTCAAACATGATGAACCTCCTATCGCTTCTGCAGAAACAAGAACGCCCCGGCCTGACGGCACGGGGCGCTGCTTGGGGCGGAGTGACGGGCAACCCTGACCTGCGAACCCGCAGCGGCGTCCAGTAGCGACTGGACCTGCGACTGCTGTGATTCGTGGCGCTGGTGCATTGCCGGCCCTCCTATCGTCCGGGCCGCGGAAGGCGACCCGGACAACTGACCCTACGCTTGCTTCGGGGCCGGTTCAACCCTTTCAAACGATATCGTCGGCCTCGCCTAAGCGGGGTTCAGGCTGAACGCGCAGAACAACGAAAATTAAACAAAAACAACCAGTTGCGTCATGACCCCCGATCATGACGCAGTACCGGCCCGGCATCAGGGCGCGATGATGACCTCCGCCGAGCGGGCCTTGGTCGCGGCGGCCTTCTTGCCGCTGACCTGCAGCCGGCTGGCACTGACACCGGCAGCCACGAGCGCATCGCGCAGCGCCTCGGCGCGCTGCTGCCCGACACCGGCCGCAGCGTCGTACGCCTCGATCCGGACCCGGCCCTTCTTGCCGATGTTCAGGTACTCGGCCAAGGCCTTGGCCTGGCCCTTGGCGCCGCCGGACAGGCTGCCCTTGCCGGCTGCGAAGGCGTCGCCATTGAAGGTGAATACTTCGCCACGGCTGTCGAATTTGGAGCCCGGCAGCTTGCTGCCTGCCACCAGCTCGGCTTCTTCGCGGGCCAGCTTGGCCGCGTTCTGCTGGGCCGCGCTCAGGCGGGCGGTCTGCTTGCCGGCCACGCTGGTCAGCGCGGTTTCGGCGTCCTGGCGGGCCAGGGCTTCCTGTTCGGCCGCCTGGCGCAGGCGTTCGCTTTCCTCGGCCTGGATCTGGGCCTGCACGCGCAGGCGCTCGGCTTCCTGGCGGGCCCGCTGGGCGTCGCGGCGGCTGGCTTCGATCAGCAGCTCGCTGCGGGTGCGTTCAAGCTGATCGACCTCACGCTGGGCCAGCGCGGCGCGGACGCTGGTTTCGGCGATCTCGACCCGGCGCTCGGCCAGGTAGCGGGCCTGGTCCAGATCCCGGCGCTTGGCCTTGGCCAGATCGGCCACGGCCTGCTGGGCCTGCAGGCGCTCGAAGGCGGCCAGCTGGGCCGCATCCGGATTGGCCTGGATCGCCATCAGGCGCTGGGTCAGCTGGGCCACGGCCGGGTCATCGGCGGCCTGGACCATCAGCGGCAGGCTGAGGCTGGCGGCCAGCAGCAGGCAGGGCAGGCGCATCTTGGTGGACATCATCAGCGGTCTTCCCCGGTGGCGAGCTGGCGCTGCAGCTGGCTGACTTCATTGCGGCGCAGCTGCAGCTGGGCGGTGGCGGTGGCTTCTTCGCTGCGGGCGCGGGCCAGGTCGGCATCGACGGTGGCGCGAACGGCCAGCATCGGCGCGTTCTTGCGCTCCCGGCGGTCGCCAGCGGCACGCTGGGCCTGCTCGAGCCCTTGGCGGGCCACGGCGATCAGGTCCGGGGCGTACTGGTCGGCGTCGGCCTGGGTGGCCTTGTCGACCGCCTGCCGGGCCTGCATCAGTTCCAGGGCGCCATCCTGCGCTCGTGCGGCACCAGAGAGCGCGAATGCGCACACCGTCACATACAGGGCCCGTCGTATTTGTGCGAAGCTAGGTTTCATTGGGGGTGCCGTCGCCAGAAGTTGTGTGCACGGCCATTGTCGGAAGCCTGCGGTGCGCTTGCAATGGCAAGCCGCTGATTGTTGGGGAAACATTTCGCATGGATATCGGCTATTTCCTGAAGCTGATGACCGAAAAGAACGCGTCGGACATGTTCTTGACGACCGGAGCACCGGTATACATCAAGATCGAGGGGAAACTCTATCCGCTGGGCAATACCGGGCTGCCGCCCGGGATGGTCAAGAAGATCGCCTACTCGTTGATGGATGAAGGCCAGGCCCCACAGTTCGAGCGCGAGCTCGAGCTCAACATGGCCATTGCCCTGCCCGATGCGGGGCGCTTCCGCGTCAACGTGTTCAAACAGCGCGGCGAGGTCGGCATGGTGATCCGCGCGATCCGCAGCAAGATCCCCAGCATCGAAGAGCTCAACCTGCCGCAGGTGCTCAAGGACGTCATCATGACCCCGCGCGGGCTGGTGCTGGTGGTCGGCTCGACCGGCTCGGGCAAGTCGACCTCGCTGGCCTCGATGATCGACCACCGCAACAGCACCACGACCGGGCACATCCTCACCATCGAGGACCCGATCGAGTACCTGCACAAGCACAAGATGTCGATCGTGAACCAGCGCGAGGTCGGGCTGGACACACATACCTTCCACCACGCGCTGAAGAACGCGATGCGTGAAGCGCCCGATGTCATCCTGATCGGCGAAATCCTGGATGCGGAAACCATGGAAGCGGCGATCGCCTTCGCCGAAACCGGGCACCTGTGCCTGGCCACCCTGCACTCCAACAACGCCGACCAGACCATCGAGCGCATCCTCAACTTCTTCCCTGAGAGCGCGCACCGCAACGTGCTGATGAACCTCTCGCTGAACCTGCGCGCGGTCGTGTCCCAGCGCCTGGTCAAGGGCAAGGACGGGCGTCGCCTGCCGGCCACCGAGGTGTTGATCAACACCCCGATGATCCGCGACCTGCTGCGCCGCGGCCAGGTGCACGAGATCAAGGCGGCGATGGAAGCCTCGCTGGAAGAAGGCATGGAGAGCTTCGACCAGTGCCTGTTCCGGATGGCCAAGAACGGCATCATCGAGCAGGAGGAAGCGCTGCGCGCGGCCGACTCGCGCGATGGCCTGGCGCTGAAGTTCCGGCTGTCCGAGGGCGGCAACGAGCACGATCCGTACGCGGATTACTCAGCCAGCTCGGCACCGGCGATCACGCACGGGTTCTGACGGTGTAGGCCCCCACCGTTGGTGGGGGCAATTGACACGGCGCATCGAGCAACGGTCGATGCCTGCCCCTCACCCTGCGTCGATCTGGTTCTCCGGCCGCGCCGCGTCGAACGCCGGCAGGGCCAGGCACGCCACCTCGATCCGCTGCAGGGTCGGGTACGGCGCCAGCCCCAGGCCGAACCGGTGCGCGTTGTACAGCTGCGGCACCAGACAGGCATCGGCCAGCCCGGGCTGCTCGCCATGGCAGAACGTCCCCGTCGCGGCATGGCCGGTCAGCAGCGTTTCCATCGCCGCCAGCCCCTCCGCCATCCAGTGCAGCGTCCATTGCGTGCGCGCCTCGGCGCTGGCCTGCAAGGTGCGCTCCAGGTACTGCATCACCCGCAGGTTGTTCAGCGGGTGGATGTCACAGGCAACCAGCTGGGCCAGCGCACGCACGCGCGCCCTGCCCTCGGCATCGCCGGGCAGCAACGGCGTGGCCGGAAACACCTCGTCCAGGTAGTCCAGGATCGCCATCGACTGCTGCAGCACCCGCTCGCCATGGCGCAGCGTCGGCACCAGTTCCTGCGGGTTGAGCGCGGCATAGGCCGCGCTGTGCTGCTCCCCGCCCTCGCGGACCAGGTGCACCGGGGTGATCCGGTGCGGCAGGCCCTTGAGGTTCAGCCCGATGCGCACGCGGTAGGCCGCGCTGGACCGCCAGTAACTGAAGAGTTCGATCGGTTCCATGACGGTCTCCGCCCCCGCGATCAGGGCTTGGCCGCCTGCTCGATGCGCTGCTCGATCGCACCGAAGATGCTCTCGCCGGCCGCGTCGAACATCTCGATCCGCACCACATCACCGAAGGACATGAACGGGGTGCTCGGCTTGCCGTCGCGCAGGGTTTCCACGGTGCGCTGTTCGGCGAAGCAGGAGGCGCCCTTGCTGGTGTCTTCGTTGGCGATGGTGCCCGAGCCGACGATCGCACCGGCGCCCAGCGGGCGGGTCTTGGCCGCATGCGCGACCAGCTGGGCGAAGTTGAACTGCATGTCCACGCCTGCTTCCGGCGCGCCGAACCAGGTGCCATTGATGTGCGTGACCAGCGGCAGGTGGACCTTGCTGTCCTGCCAGGCCTCGCCCAGCTCATCCGGGGTGACGAACACCGGCGACAGCGCCGAACGCGGCTTGGACTGCAGGAAGCCGAAGCCCTTGGCCAGCTCGCCCGGGATCAGGTTGCGCAGCGAGACATCGTTGACCAGGCCGATCAGCTGGATGTGGCCGGCCGCCTGCTCCGGGGTCACGGCCATCGGCACGTCGTCGGTGATCACCACCAGTTCGGCTTCCAGATCGATGCCGTAGTCCTCGCTGACCACCTTGACCGCATCGCGCGGGCCGTAAAAGCCAGCGCTGGTGGCCTGGTACATCAGCGGATCGGTGTAGAAGCTTTCCGGCACCTCGGCGCCACGGGCGCGGCGCACGCGGGCCACGTGCGGCAGGTAGGCGCTGCCGTCGACGAACTCATAGGAACGCGGCAGCGGGGCGGCCAGTGCCTGCAGGTCGATATCGAACACGCCGTCGGCGTCGCCGTCGTTCAGCGATTCATACAGGGCGTTCAGGCGCGGCGCCAGGTGACTCCAGTCTTCCAGTGCCTGCTGCAGGGTCACGGCGATGCCGGTGGCGCGCACGCCTTGGCGCAGATCGCGCGAGACCACGATCAGGGTGCCGTCGCGGCCGCCTTCCTTCAAAGAACCAAGCTTCATGGGTGGGTATCCGGGATCGCGAAAATAGGTTTCAAGTGTAATCAAATGCGCGGTCAATCCAAGTCGCACTGCGCCAGAACGACGATAGCTCATGCGAATGATGCTGACGGTGTCGCTTGCGAAGGCCGCCCGGCCAACGGCCGGTCGCTACGGATTGCTAGGGGTCCCGGGCAGATCCGGATACGTCCGCAGATCCTCCCAAGCTGAACAGGGGGGTTTGGTATGGGTCTCAAACATCCGTTAGACTATCCGGGTCTGCAGCGGCCGTCCGTTTCCCTTCGGGATCGCCGGCGATATGGATCAAACGATCCGTCGCCCGCCCCCACTCCGACGCCATTCGTCATGCATTCCAGTCTGCGCACCGCGTCGACTGCACCCAATTCTCGCAGCGCGGTTTACGGGAACGCTCCGAGTCAGCCGATCACATTGATCTGCCTCGCGTCCGGCCATTCGGCCTGGCGTTACTTTGTCTTTGGAGCTTCCACCCGATGTCTTTTGAATCCTTGGGCCTTGCCCCGTTCCTGCTGCGCGCGTTGGCCGAGCAGGGCTACGAAACCCCCACCCCGATCCAGGAGCAGGCCATCCCGCTCGCCCTGGAAGGCCGCGACCTGCTGGCCGGCGCACAGACCGGTACCGGCAAGACCGCCGCATTCGGCCTGCCGCTGCTGCAGCACCTGGGCACCAACCCGCAGGCCGTCGATGGCCCGCGCCGCCCGCGTGCACTGGTGCTGACCCCGACCCGCGAGCTGGCCACCCAGGTGCATGACAGCCTGCGCGGCTACAGCAAGTACCTGCGCATCCCGAGCGCCTGCATCTACGGCGGCGTCGGCATGGGCAACCAGTTCGATGTGCTGCGCCGTGGCGTGGACCTGCTGGTCGCCTGCCCGGGCCGCCTGATCGATCACATCGAGCGCCGCAGCGTCGACCTCTCCGGCATCGAAATCCTGGTGCTGGACGAAGCCGACCGCATGCTCGACATGGGCTTCCTGCCGTCGATCAAGAAGATCCTCGCCAAGCTGCCGCGCCAGAACCGCCAGACCCTGCTGTTCTCGGCGACCTTCGAAGAGAGCATCAAGCAGCTGGCGCTGGAGTTCATGCGCAACCCGGAGCAGATCCAGGTCACGCCGAAGAACACCGTTGCCGAGAACATCAGCCACCGCGTGCACCCGGTCGATGGCCCGCGCAAGCGCGAGCTGCTGCTGCATCTTCTGGCCCAGGACAGCCGTGAGCAGACCCTGGTGTTCGGCCGTACCAAGCACGGCTGCGACAAGCTGGCCATGTTCCTGGACAAGTCCGGCATCAAGACCGCGGCGATCCACGGCAACAAGAGCCAGGGCCAGCGCCTGCGTGCGCTGGGTGACTTCAAGGCCGGCCGCGTGACCGTGCTGGTCGCCACCGACATCGCCGCGCGTGGCATCGACATCAACGAGCTGCCGAAGGTCATCAACTACGACCTGCCGATGGTGGCCGAGGATTACGTGCACCGCATCGGCCGTACCGGCCGTAACGGCTCGACCGGCCAGGCGATCTCGCTGGTGGCGCAGGACGAAGCCAAGCTGCTGCGCCAGATCGTGCGCCTGCTCGACAAGGACATGGACATCCGCGACGTGCCGGGCTTCGAGCCGCAGACCCCGATCCGCTGGGGCAACAGCGCGCCGGGCAAGGCCGAACTGCCGGGTGGCGATCGTTCGCCGCGCAAGCATGCACGTCGCCCGCACGCCGAGGCCCCGCGCCACGCCCATGCCGGCCCGAAGAAGGCCGGTGGCGGTCAGCGTGATGGCGCCGGCCGCGGTGCACCGCGCGGTGGCCAGCCGCAGGGCCAGCGTCGTGGCGGTGGCAACGCCGGCGGCGGTCGCAGCCAGGGCGGCGGTGGCGGCCGCGCCAGCTGATTCCTTCGGGCATCGCTGAAACGCAAAAAGGGCGACGCATCTGCGTCGCCCTTTTTTTGTGTCGCTGCGTCAGAAGCTGTAGGCCACCGTGATCCGCGCATTGCGGCCCGGCTCGCTGTAACGGCCGATGCCTTCATCGTTGACGTAGCCGTACAGCGTATTGCTGCCCTTGTTGATGTTGCGCACGCGCTGCCAGAGGTAGTACTCCTCGTTGGTCAGGTTGTAGAGGCCGGCGCTGAGCTTCCACTGCGGAGTGACGTTCCAGGTGCCGTACAGATCCAGCACGGTGTAGCCGTCGGCCTTGTCGACGAAGGCCGGCGTGGTGACCTTGCCGGTGGCGTCGGTGGTGTAGGCGTCCTTGGCCTTCTTGGCCACGGCGTGGGTGATGCTGGCCGTGACATTCCACACCGGCGAGGGTGCATAGCGCACGCCCAGCACGGCACTGGCCGGCACGATGCTCTCCAGCGGATCGCCGTTGCGCTTCTCGCCTTCGCTGTAGGAGGCGGCCAGGCGCGAGGACCATGCATCATTGATCTGCCAGCGGCCCTCCAGTTCCACGCCCTTGACCGTCACTTCGCCCGCGTTGGTCGGCATCGTGTAGTTGCGCGAGTACAGCACCGGACCGGTCGCCGTCGTGCGGAAGCCACCCGGCACCGACTGCGCCAGGTTGGTGTACTCGATGAAGTTCTCGTAGCGGTCGCGGAACAGCGACAGGCCCAGCTGCGCCCGATCCGTGCTCCAGCGGTAGCCGAACTCGAGATTCAGGCTCTTTTCCGAGTCCAGGTCCGGATTGGACACGGTGTCGTTGAGCAGCAGCGGCTGGCCGTTCTGCGCGTTGATCACCTGCGTCGCACTGGTCGGCGAATACATGTCCGCCACGGTCGGCGCACGGAAGCCGCGGCCCACCTGCGCCCACAGCGCGTGGTCGGGCAGGAAGCGATACTCGACGCCGGCCTGCCAGCTCGGCGCGGCGAAGCTCACATCGCGCACGGTGCCGGTGCGATCCACGAAGGTGGCGTCCACCTGCGGCGAATAGTCGTAGCGGTCATAGCGTGCGCCGGCACTGAGGGTCAGCCGTTCGTCCAGCAGCTGCACGCTGTCGCGCAGGTACAGGTTCCAGGCGGTCACATCGGTCTTGGGTACCTGGCGCGGATCGATCTCCACCGAGGCGATGGCACCCGCGGCATTCCAGCGCGTATCAACCGCGGTGAAATCGATGTCGCGCTGCTGCCAGGCCAGGCCGTAGACGACGTCATGGCGCGCACCTGCGGTGGCGAAGACCTTGCTGAAGTCGGCCGCGGCGCGGTCCAGCGTCTGCTTGGTCGAGCGGTTCTCGCTGCGCAGGCAGGGCGTGGTACCGCCCGGGCAGCCGCTGCCGGCCACGATGGTAGTGATGCCGCGGCTGTCGGTGACCTGGCGGTCCACCTGCGCATCCAGCGTATCGAACAGCGCGGTGTCGGCGCGCCACTGGTAGTTCACCCCGTAGCGGTCACGGTCGTTGGTGTCATGGCCTTTGCGCGACAGATAACCCGGAGCATAGACACGCGACAGGTTGTCCACGTCGTTGGTGGCGCGGCCGCGCTCGTAGAGGAAGCCCAGCGTGTTGGCGTCGTCCAGCTGCAGGTCGAGCTTGCCGAGCAGGTTGTCGCGCGTGCTGTCGACCGGGTCCGGCGTGCGGCGGCCGACCCCGATGCGATCGTTTGTGGTGTCGTACCACGACTCGGATTCATGGCCTTCGCGACGGGTGTAGACCAGCATCGATTCGACGATGCCGGTGCGGTTGGCGAAGGTCAGCGTGCCCATGGTTTCGTCGTTGGCACCGGAGTACCCCGCCTTGAACCCGAGGTGGGTATCGTTGCCGCTCGCCTTGAGATAGTCAGCCGGGTCCTTGGTGGTGAACACCACCGCGCCGCCCAGTGCGCCGCTGCCGGCGCTGATCGAATCGGCACCCTTGATCACCGCCAGGCTCTTGAGCGTATCGATATCCACGTCGCCGCGGCCACCGCGGAAGAACTCGTAGGAGCGCGCGGTTTCCACCGATTCACCCAGGCTCAGGCCATCGACGGTGATCGCCACGCGGTCGCTTTCCAGGCCACGGATGTTGAAGCCGTTATCGCCGAAGCGGCCCATGTCCACGATGCTGACACCGGGGATGTAGCGGATCGCCTCTTCCATCGTGTTGGCCATCTCGTTGTCGAGATCGGCCGCGGTCAGCACGGTGACGTTCTGGTTGGCCGAGCGCGTTTTCCTGGCGCGCTCGGCCTGCACACGCACGGTATCCAGCGTGCTGGCATCGTTGAAGGTTTCAGCGTGCACGGTAACGGACAGGCTGGCGGCAACCGCCATGGCCAGCAGGGTGAGGGACGACGTCATGATCAGGCTCCGCAGGAGAGGTAGGGAATGGCGTGAGCGCCGCGGTTGGCGGCGGGCCGTTCCTGGCTGCGGCGATCGGTGGACCGAGCGGGGCTGGGAGGCGCAAGGACGCGCGGGGAATCGCGCGCCGGAATCATCGTTGGCTGATACGTGGGACGTTCACGGCACGTCCGGGCCGCTAGCGGTTGCCGTTGGCCGAGTGTGCGCCGGCAACCGGCTCGGGATCGCGTGCGTCGACGACGCCATCGCCGTTGCTGTCGGCACGATCAAACATGCGCTTGCCCGAGAGCTGGTACTCGGCGAACGTCATGCGGCCATCGGCGTCCTTGTCCAGCGAGGCGAAGCGCACGCGTGCCTGGCGCTCGGCATCGGCGCGCACGCGCTGGCGCTGCTGGTCCAGGCGGCCTTCGAATTCGGCGGTGTACTCAGCCAGCGACAGCGTGCCGTTGCCGTCGGTGTCGGTGGCGGCGAAGCTCGCTGCACGCACCGCGTCGAACTCCTCGCGATCCACCGCGCCATCCTTGTTGCGGTCGTAGAGTTCCAGCATGCCGTTGGCGGTATGCGAGGTCGGCATCTTCAGCGGATCGCGCGAAGACGCCGCGGCGGTCTCCTGCGTGGCGTTCTGCGACGTCTCGTAGCCGGCCCAGGTCCGTTCGCCGGCGGCATCGTACTCGGCTCGGCTGACCGCGCCGTTCTTGTCGCGGTCCAACGCCTTGAAGCGGGTGTCGGTCTGGCGCAGATGGCCGGCGCGTGCGTCGGCCAGACGCACGTCGAAGCGCTGCAGGTACTCGTCGACGTATTCCTGTTCGTTGACATGACCGTCGTGGTTGCGGTCGGTCTCGGCATAACGCTGTTTACGGAAGGCCTCGAACTGGGCCCAGCTGACGCTGTCGGTCCCATCGGTGGCGAACTGCGTGAGGAAAGCGGTGGCGGTCGGCGAGGCGGTGGCGGTCTTGCTGGCCGGCTGCGCGAGGACGGCCGGGGCCAACACCAGTGCCATCAGGGCAGCGGTGAGCGGAACGATCTTCATGGTGGTTCCCCTGGAGGGACGGCTGCGGGTCGAGCCGGCGGGCGCCATCCTATGCGTATTGCGAATGATTCGCAATACGGAAATTTCACATGGGGTGTGATGGGTGTCTGACAAACGGAAACAGCCGACGTTGGTCGGCTGTTGTTTGGGGGTTGGAAGCCCCGCCATCAGGTGAGTGTGGCGGAGCGGCGCGTCGCGGTGGGAACGGTCCGGAGCCGGCCGGCGGGCGGCACTACCGGTACCCGGGGTGTCAGCCGCGCGGCTTGGTCGGGTTGAGCTGGTTGCCGAAGAAGATCGCGTTCAACAGCAGGCGCTCGGTGCCGTGCCAGTACTTGCGGTGCGCCGGATCATCGGCGAACAGCACCACATTGCCCTGCCCCTGCGGCGACACCACCAGCCACGCGGCACCGGCGACCCGGCTGCGGTTGCGCTCGGAGAGGTAACCGTTGACCTTGGGCGCCTCGTCGATGCGCACCACGGTGGAGAAGGGGTTGCGGCTGGGCTGGAAGCTCAGGCCGTTTTCCTTGTTCACCGCCAGCTGCCGACGCGGTACGCCGAAGCCCAGCGGATGCGTGTTGTCCACGTCCGCGCTGAGGATGTTGCCACTCACCCGTTCGATCGCCGCGATGTCGCGCTGATCGCCGAACGCACGTCGGGCGGCTTCCGGTTCCTTCTCCTCCGGCCCCAGCACTTCGTCGCTGAGCTTCTGCTCGATCGCCCAGCGCGCGGCCGTGCCGTAGGTGATCAGCGAGCCACCGGCGTTGATCCAGCGCTTGAGCGCCGCCACGGCGGTGGCGTCCACGCCGGCATAGGTACCGCCGGCCAGGACAATCGTGGTGTAGCGGTCCAGCGTGATCTTGCCCAGTTGTGCCGGGTCGATCTTGCTGGCCGGCAACTGCACGTGCTGATCAAGCAGGAACCACGCCGAGCCGATCTCGGTGGCACTGACGCCCTCGCCCATCACCAGCGCCACCGCCGGTTTGCGCAGCGCCTTGACGCTGTCACTGCCCAGATCGATGCCACCACGGCTCTGCCCGCTGGACAGCGCCTGGATGTGCACCCCACTGCTGCGTGCGACCGCATCGACCGCGGCAAGCAGCTCGGCACCGGCCAGCGGCTGGCCCGCGACCGGCACCACCACGCTGCCATAGCCGAATGACTGCTCGCCCTGGGCGGTGGCTGCGGTGAACGGCTGGAAGGCCGCACGGGTCAACACACCCTTGGCCTGGAGTGCATACAGCGCGCGGCTGGCGTTGTAATCGCGCCAATCGAACACGTAGGCGTAGCCCGCTTGACCGCCGACCACGCCACCGTTGGCGGCCGGCACGCTGGCCACGCGCTCGCCACCGGCAATCCGGCTGCGGCTCGCGGCGAAGGCGATGCCGTAGGCCGGCGCGATCGCGTAGGAGGTGCTGCCGTAGAACACATCGCCCTTGATCGGTGGGGTGTCGGCGAAGATCGAATGCACGAGGCGGAACTGCGGCTGCGCGGCCTGGACGACGTACGCGCTGCCCGGCTCGAAGCGCAGCCCATCCACGGTGACCGGGGCGGTCAGCGCCTGCACCGTGATCTGGTGCTGCAGCAGCAGATCCAGCAGCCGCTGGGTCAAGCCCGGGTCGGCGGCATCACCAAACACGAAGGATTTCACCGGCTGCTGGTTGGCCTGCTTCAGTGCGGACTGGAAGAACTCCTTCTGCAGCTTCAGCAGCCCGTCGCGCTCGGTCACTGCGCCACGCACTGTGCCCAGTCCGGTGGCGACCTGATTGCGGATGGTGAAGCCGAAGGTCAGCAGGCCATTGACCGATTCCTGCACGCGGCCGCGGGAACTGGCCTGCTCCACGGTCACGCCGACCGCACCGTGGAAGTCCGGGTAGGTCGAGCCGTACACCGGCGAGAAGTTGTCGAAGTTCTCCCCGGTGTAATACAGCGAGCCCAGTGCATCCAGCGACTGGGCGTGGTATTTGGCCAGGGTCTTGTTGAAGTCATACGATGCCGCCGGAATCAGCGGGCTGTGCATGCTCGCCGGCGACGGCTCGAAGTAGTAGGTGCTGTCCTTGCCCATCTCGTGGAAATCGATCTGGACGTTGGGGTACCACTGGTGGAAATAGGCGATCTTCGGCCGCGTGTCCTGCTGGGTCAGCGCCAGCCAGTCGCGGTTGAGATCGGTGAAGTAGTGATTGGTGCGGCCCTGCGGGAACGGTTCGACATGTTCCTTGTCGGCCGGATCGGCCGAGGCAGGCGAGGATGCATAGGCGTTGTGCCAGCTCGCCGCGCGGTCGCGCCCATCCGGGTTCTGCGCCGGATCGAACAGCACCACCGCCTGCTGCAGCCACTGCGCGGTCTCCGCGCTGCGGCTGGCGACCAGGTAGTAGGCGGTGAGCATCGCCGCTTCACCGCTGGAGGTTTCATTGCCGTGCACGCTGTAGCCCAGCCACACCACCACCGGGCTGCTGCCGGCGGCCGAGAGCGGCTGCGCCGGATCGGCCAGGGTGACGTGCTGGCGGCGCAGCGCGTCCAGGTTCTGGAGATTCTGCGCCGAGGTCACCGTGGCAATCAGCAGCGGGCGGCCCTCGTAGCTGCGGCCGATTTCTTCGACCTTGATCTTGTCCGAGTGTTTGGCCAGTTCGTTGAAGTAGGCCACCAGCTGGTCGTGCCGCGTATAGCGGCTGCCGATCTCATAGCCGAGAAACTGCTGGGGCGTGGGCACGGCGGGATCAAAATCACCACTGCCCGGAAAGAAGTACGCGCTCTGCGCGGAGACAGGCGCAGCGAACACAGACAGCACCAGCGCCACCCAGGCGATGGGAGAGAACAGACGACGTTGCAAAGACACAGCGATTCCCCGAGAGACGGGCCGGTTCCTTCCGGCCCTGTGGCTACGCACGCTCCGGTGCAGTGGATGAGGTCAGAAGCGGTAGTCGAAGCCGACCGTGAAGTAGCGACCACGCAGGTCGTACTGACTGAAGTCGTACGGCGCGCGGATGCCCGGGAACGAGGCGTCGTACGGCGGTTCCTCATCGGCCAGGTTCTGGATCTTCGCGTACACGGTCAGCTTGTCGATACCGGTGTAGCCCAGGTACAGATCGAACTGGTTGTACGCATCCACCCGATCCTGCACGGCAGTGGCCGCGGCGCTGGCCTTCTGGTCGTATCCGCTGGTGTAGTACCAGGTCAGCGCGGTGCGGAAGTCGCCATAGCTCCAGTCGAAGGTGGTGGTGGCCTTGTTCTTGGGCAGGGTGGCACCGAGGTTGCTGCCGGCGTAATCCACCAGCGGGCCACCGACCACGGTGGGGCGGCTGTAGTCGCGCACGTGGGTGAAGGCGGTGCTCAGGCCGAAGTCGCCGGCCTGCGTGGTCGGGAAGCGCTGGCGCAGTTCGACATCAAAGCCGGAGGTCTTCAGCTCGCTCAGGTTCTGGTAGCGGTTGAACACCGCCAGCAGTTTGCCGCGCTCATCGCGGCTGACCGCACCCGGCACGTTGTCGGTGACCAGGGTCTGGGTGTTGTTGGTGCCCACCAGGTTTTCCAGCTCGATGCGGTAGTAGTCCACGCTCAGGCTGGTGTTGGACCACGGCGAGAGCACGATGCCGGCATTGAAGCTCTTGGTGCGCTCGGGCTTGAGATCGTTGTTGCCGACAGTGAAGAAGGTCGGGTTCTGCCGCGAGCCCGGCACGTCCGGGTCGCGCGGATCGATCACGCTGCCGTAGGCGATGCTGGTGCTGTTGGAGTTCTCCGACAGTGACGGCGCGCGGAAGCCCTTGGAGGCGGCGGCACGCACCAGCAGGATGTCCCACGGCTGCCAGCGCAGGCTCAGCTTGGGCGAGAACGCATCGCCGAAATCGCTGTAGTGATCGGCACGCGCCGCGGCCTGCAGTTCGAGGCGGTCGGCCAGCGGCACGTTCACTTCGGCATAGGCCGCGGTGACCTTGCGCTCACCGTGCACCTCGGCGATCGCCGGGCGGATCTGCAGGCCCGCGTCGATCTGCCAGGGGTTGTTGGAATCGAGCTTCTCGCGGCGCCATTCGGCACCGGCGGCGAACCCGATCTCGCCGGCCCAGGTATGGCCGATCGCACCGGAGATCTTGGCATCCACGCCCTGCAGCACCGACTCGGCCGGGCGCAGCGTGCTGATGTTGATCGCGTTGAGCACGTCCTGCGAGGTTGCCGACGGATTGAGCAGGTTGTAGCTGCCGGTGGCGAGCGCATCGGCCAGCGCATAGCGGTTGGCGAAGCCGCCGGAGACGGTCTCGCGCTCACTGCTGCGGGCGCCGAACGCACCCACTTCCCAATCCCAGTTCTGCAGGCTGCCGCGCAGCCCGACCAGGCCGCGGTAGGCCTGCGAGCGGTTGGTCTTGATGGTCGCACCGAGGTTGAAGAAGGTGTACTCGATCGGCACCGCGCGGCCATACGGGTTGTACGGGCTGCTGGCGGGCAGGTTGGACGACACCGGCTCGGCCAGCCCGGTATCGGCGTTGAGCGCGAAGCGGCCGCTTTCCAGGGTGAAGAACGGGCTGCTGCCGAACCAGGAGACGCCCTTGATGTCGCTGTAGAGCACTTCGCCGAACGCTTCGACGTTGTCGTTCACCCGGAAGGTGCCGTTGACGTAGGCCTGGTAGCGCTTGGTCGAGGGGATCAGGGTGGTGTAAGGCGCCTGGTTGAAGCCGCAGGTGTTGCCGGCCAGGCCGTCGATCGGTGCGCTGGCGACCAGGGTGGTGCCGTCCGGGCAGTTGCCGCTGGCATCGAGCATCGGTACCGACGTGCCATTGACCAGATAGCGTGCGCCCTTGGCCGACCAGCCGTTCCAGCGGCCGCCGGGCTTGTCGGTGTAGATGCCGGACTTGGTCAGGTCGCGCTGGTCCTGGTCCAGGCGCTCGCGGTTGTAGCCTTCCAGGCTGACCAGGATGTTGTAGCCGTCCGTGTCCAGATCACCGATGCCGCCGATGAACTTCAGGTTCTGCTCGTCCAGCCCGCCCTGATCGGCGGTGCCCAGGCTGCCACCGAGTTCGGCACCTTCGAAATTCTGCCGGGTGATGATGTTGACCACGCCGGCCACGGCATCCGAACCGTACACGGCCGAGGCGCCGTCCTTGAGCACTTCGATGCGTTCGACCGCAACCAGCGGCAGCGCGTTGAGGTTGACGAAGGTGTCCGACAGGCCGCCGGCCGGGAAGCCGTAGTTGGCCAGCCGGCGGCCGTTGAGCAGCACCAGCGTGTTCTTCTGCGACAGGCCGCGCAGGCCGATGCCGGCCGAACCGGAGGCCCACCCGTTGTTGGTGGTTTCGTTGGCGGCGTTGCCGGTGTTGGCCGAGATCGAGCGCAGCAGGTCGGCGACGGTGGCCTTGCCGGTCTCCTCCAGCTGCTGGCGCTCGATCACCTGCACCGGGTTGGCCGACTCGGTATCCGTGCGCTTGATGTTGGACCCGGTGACCCGCACGGCGGCGAGGGTCTTGCTGTCGCCGGCGGCGGCGGCATCGGGGGCGGCGTCGGCGAACGCGGTCAAAGGCGTTGCCAGAGCGACGGACAACGCCGCTACAAGAAGAGTGTGCTTGGGCATGAACTTCAGTGGGGTGGTGGACGACAAGTTCCGCAGTAGTCCATGCCTGGCTGAACCACGGCCAATAACATCTCTTCATACGGATATAAGAGAAACTAACATCTCTTCATCCGGATGGAAATGTTTTCGTTAGCAACAATTAACGCCCGACCCCTGCTGCAGCCCCAGCCCACCGCTACAATGCGGCCATGGAAATCTTCAAAGTCTTTACCCTCGAGGCCGCTCACCACCTCCCCAACGTCCCGGTGGGCCATAAGTGCGCGCGCCTGCACGGCCACTCCTTCCGGGTGGAACTCAAAGTGGAAGGCGAGCCCGGCGAGCAGACCGGCTGGATCATGGACTTCGGCGACGTCAAAGCTGCCTTCCAGCCGATCTACGACCGTCTGGACCACCACTACCTCAACGACATCCCCGGCCTGGAAAACCCGACCAGCGAGCGCCTGGCGATGTGGATCTGGGACGAACTCAAGCCGGCCCTGCCCGAGCTGAGCGAAGTCACCGTGCACGAGACCTGCACCTCCGGCTGCCGCTACCGCGGCTGATCCGATGGCACGCGGGCATCATACGGCGCGGTAGTGCCGGCCCCTGGCCGGCTCCGGGCCATAAGCTACCGCCCGAAACACTGCGCAACCCATTGATATGTAAAACATTCCACTGAATCCGGACGACAACGGTCAACGGAATGTTGCAATGCAATATTTTCGGCGTATGCTGCATTGCATCAACGTTCTCGAGCCGTCCTGACCATGGCGTCCGCGTTCACCGATTCCTTCAGCGACTACACCCGCCAGTTGGCCGCCACGGCCACGCGTGCCAACCGGCTCGCACTGGAGAATGCCGAGAGCATGTTCGGGGTGCAGTTGAAGACGCTGGAAAAGAACATCACCGCCACCAGCGGGTTCTTCGGTGAAATGGTGCAGTCACAGGATGCTGGCACGCTGCAGTCGCTGCTGCCCAAAGGCGCGCAACTGGCACGTGACAACCTCGCCCGTTGGACCAGCGCCAGCCAGGAAGTGGCCGGCCTGGGGCTGAAGGCCTCCGAAGCCTTCGGCGAACTCGCCCGGCAGCCGTTCGCGGACGCCACGCCCAGCGCAGGCAAGACCCGCGGCTGAGCCGGACAACATCGAATTTGCGTGGGTCCCTCCCCCCACGCAATCCCAGACCCGACAGAACCCTCCCTCTGTCGGGTCTTTTTTTTTGCCGGCGATCAGGCCTCGGCGATGGCGCGCCGATGGCGCTCCAGCCACGCCTGGAACATCAGGATCGGCCACAGGTGGGTGTGCCACTTGCGCCGCCCCTCACGGAATTCGGCCCAGATACGCCCGACCACGGCCGCATCGAAGTACCCCTCCCGGCGCAGGCGTTCCTCGTCGAGCAGCGCGTCGGCCCACGGAAGCAGTGGGCCGGCCAGCCAGGCCGCCACGGGTGGCCCGAAGCCCATTTTCGGACGGTGGACCAGGTGCTCCGGCAGATGCCGGCACAACAGCCGCTTGAGGATGCGCTTGTGCTCGCCACCGGCGTATTTGAGCGGGCTGGGGAGCGACCAGGCAAAGCGTGCGACGGCGGCATCGAGTAGTGGCGAGCGCGTGTCCAGCCCATGCGCGGCACCGGCACGATCGATCTTGGTCATGATCCCGTTGCCGAGATCCATCATGAAATCCAGGTACTGGACGCGGTCGGCCGGATCGCCCGCAGGGAGCCAGCGCTGGCAGTCGGTAAAGAGCGTAAGAGGCTCACTTGCATGCAGCACGGCACGGCAGGGATCGCGCCAACGCGATACGCGCAGCAGGTAATGTGCTTCCAGACTGTCTGCCTGCAGCTCCGAGCGCAGCGCGGGCCATCCACCCAGCCGGGCACGCTCGCCGTCACGCTGCGGCCATTGCTGCAGCATCCGCCGCAAGGGCGCAGGCATGCGCGCCGTCCAGGCCGCATTACGCAGGGCCCGCTGATAGGCCCCATGGCCATGGAACAGTTCATCGCCCCCATCGCCGGTGAACACGCTGCTGTGGTCTTTGGCGACCAGTGCGCACGCGAGCAGCGTCGGCATCTGGGAGGCATCGGCAAAGGGCTCACACCAGACGTCCGGCAGGGACGCCACCAGCGCCGCAGCCTCGTTCCAACGCAGGATGTGCCGGGTGTGCCGCGTCCTCAGGCGTCCAGCAACTTGATCCGCCCAGTCCGATTCGTCATGACGCGGATCATCGAAGCCGACCGTGAAGGTCTCCACCGGCAGCGTGGATTGGGACTGCAGCACGGCGGTCACCAGCGATGAATCGGTCCCGCCGGAAAGAAATGCAGCCGCCGGAGCGCCGTGAGGCCTGCATCGCGAGACAGCCTGGTGCAGGAGCAGCTCCAGTTTTCCCGTCGCATCGTCGAAACTCAGTGTTGAGTAGGCCCGCTCGTCGATCGCGGCGCACATGTCCTCTCGGGCATCCCAGTAGCGGCGACCTCCTGCGTGATCGACATGCGCAGTTGCGCCGGCTTCGCGCGCGGCCAGGTTGAGACGGACCACGCAGCCCGCTGCAACCTTGAAAATGCCCTGTTGAATGCTGTGCGGGGCGGGGATGTAGCCATAGCGAAGCAACAGGGTGAGTGCATCGCGACTGATGGGCGCCTGAAAGCCGGGATAGCCGTGCAGCGATGTAACACTGGAGCCGAACAACACGTCGCCATGGCACCACCCGTAATAGAGCGGACGGGCCCCCACCCGGTCGCGGGCCAGCCAGAGCACCTTGTCCTGGCAGTCCCATACCGCCAGCGCAAGCGTGCCATCGCAATCGTGCAGCGTACGCTGCACCCCGCGCGCCGCGATGGACAGCAACAGCAGGGTCGCATCATCCGCACCTGGATGGACGCTCGTGGCGTACTCGCGCTCAAGGGCGGTGCGCACGTTCAACCTGCCATCCATGCACAGCACGTAGCGCCCGCACCGGGACCTGCGGGGCGAGCCATGCCGCGCCGGGCCGGCGTGCAACTGGGCCAGTGCCACGCCGTCATCCTCTTCACACCAGGGCGCAGGTGGCACGCTGTCACGATGGCGTGGTGTCACACTCATGGCTTGCACGTGCTGCGACAGTTCCGCTGCGCACCGTCCAGGACGCAGGACCGCGCCACAGATACCACTCATGGGTCTTTCTCCTACCGGGATGTGAGCGCGCGGCACTGCACCCGCTCACTTTGGGAAGCCGCCACCGATCCGCACGGATCGGCGGCGGTCGCTCGAATCAGAAGCGGTAGGACATACCCACGTTCCAGGTGTTCAGGCGCATTTTTTCGTCCCCCGAGGCCTGCGTCACCTTCTTGTTGACCGACTGTGGAATGCTGTACTCCGCGCGCACGGCAAGTGCCTCGGTCAGGTACACGTTGGCACCGACGCTGGGCGTGACGCCGAACTTGCTCTGGCGGATTCGCTTGGTATCCCCCACCGCGTTCTTGGGCGGGGCCAAGCTCTGCTGGCGACTGCCGACCGCTGCCTTGCCGAACACTTCGACACGGTCGCCAATCGGCAGCAATGCAAGCCCGCCGACATTGAGCGAGCGGTTCGTCAGTCGCGACACGTCCTTGCTGCGGCTGTTCTTGAGTGTGTTCTCGAACGAAGCTTCTGCGGCCAGGAATGGCCCGAAGCGATATCCGGCGCCGCTGGCGTAGCTGGTCCCCGAATCGCTCTGCTTGCGCTTTTCACCGGGCACCACGTCCGCTGCAGGGGTCTTCGACTTGACGTGCGTCTTGCCGAGACCACCGTAAACATAGGCACCTTCGCGATCAGGGGAAGAAGCGTGGGCGGTGGTGGCGACCAGGGCGAGCGACAGGGCAATGAGGGAACGCTTGATGTACATGGGTGACTCCGTGGTTGGGAGTACACAGCGTGGATCCCTGCCGGCCGCATGTCAGTGGCGTGCGCGTGTGCCTGTCGAAACCGTTGTCGACTGTGTGTAACCGCGCGTGACAACGTGCAGAATGCGACACTGCAGCAGTGTCCGTCCCGGATCCATCGCCGCACCACTGAAGCTGCTGTATACGCCACGGGCAGTCGTTGTCTGCACCAATTGACGTCCTTTGTTTCAGCGTGGCGGCACCACGGCTCACGAACGGCCCACCGCAGTGCGTGTGACGGGCGATGCCTTGCCGTACTGCTTTACGATCGCGTCAGGTCAGGCAGGCGATGCAGCGATGGTCGATATCGTACTGGTGGAGGATGACGAGCGTCTGGGCAGGCTGGTGAGCGGCTATCTGGCCAGACACGGCTATGACGTACTGCATCAACTCACTGGCGAGCGTGCCGTGGAGCGGATTCCTGCGCTGGATCCGGCCGTGGTGCTGCTCGACGTGACCCTGCCGGGCATCGATGGCTTTGCGGTGTGCGCAGCGCTGCGTCCCCGCTATCCCGGCGTGATATGCATGCTGAGCGCCCGTACCGATGATATCGATCAGGTCCTGGGGCTTGAGCTGGGTGCCGACGATTACATCGGCAAGCCGATCGAGCCGCGCGTGCTGCTGGCACGTATCCGTGCGCATCTGCGTCGCGACAGCGGCCAACGACAGACCCGCCCGACGCTGTGCTTCGGGCAGCTGCGCATCGAGCGCGATATCCGCGAGGTGACCCTGCAGTCCAAACGCATCGAATTGACGACGGCCGAATTCGATCTGCTGCTGTGCCTGGCCGAGAGCGCCGGAACGATACTCAGCCGGGACGATCTGTTGCGCGACCTGCGCGGCATCGGATTTGACGGACTGGATCGCTCGATAGATGCACGCATCTCACGGCTGCGCCGCAAGCTCGGCGACCTGGGCGAGGTGCCGGATCGCATCAAAACGATCCGCAGCAAGGGCTATCTGTTCAACCGGGCCGGGTGGGACTGACCCGATGGCGTCCTCTGGTACGGCCATTCACCACGCCGGGCATTTCCGCCTCTTCCTGCGCTATTGCCTGGGCTTCGTACTGGCCTACCTCATCCTTATCGGCTCCGGATTGTACCTATGGGCCGCGCTCACCGAGCAGGGCGAAGACCAGCAGATCCGCACACAGCTGCAAGGCATCCATCATCTCCTGCAGGCTCGCTATGCCGATACCCCGCAGGCGCAATGGCCGCAACTGACCCGGCTGCTGCAGACGCAGTTCGCCTACCCAGTGCGGGTGATACCAATGGCCGAGGCACCGCACACGCTCTATCCCCAATCGCTGCAACATCTCGAACAGGGGGGACTCGTGGTGACCGACGATGCCCATTTCAGCTATCAGCGGCTGCCTGGCTCGAGCGAGGTGCTGGTGCTGGGCGATTTCTCCAAACCCGACAAGGCCGATGTCGCCTGGTACGACAGCCCGAGCGTGGACACGCTGGTAATGGTCGGCATTTTCGTCATCGCCATCGCACTGCCGCTCTATTTTCTGGTGTATCGGCTCTGGCGTGATGTCTATGCGCTGGGCCACATGGCGCTGGCGATACAGCAGGGCGACCTCGCCGTCGGTGCACCGGCGGTCGGCACGCACCTGGTGCGACCCCTGCGCGAAGCATTGTCCAGGATGGCCACCCAACTGCAGGACGTCATGGAAGGGCAGCGGATCCTGTCCCAGGCGGTTGCGCACGAAACCCGCACCCCGCTGGCGCGGATGCGTTTCGCACTGGCCATGATGCAGGTAGGTGACGAGGACCCGGAAGGCACTGAACTGCTCGAGGGTCTGAAAGCCGATGTCACCCGGTTGGAGCAACTTGCCTCGGCTGGCGTGACCTATGCGCAGTTCGGGCGCAGCCTGCGGATCAGCACCCAACGATTGGAGGTTGCCGAGGTGTTCGACGCGCTCGACCAGCGTCTTCCGCCCGGCGGCAGGGTGCGGCGCCTGCGCTTCCTGCCCTCGCATCAACGCACCCTCGTCGCCAACCGCGATGCGCTGCTGCTGGCACTGGGCAACCTGATCGGCAACGCGTGCCGCCATGCGGCCAGCGAGGTGGTGGTAAGCGCATCCACGGTCGAGCAATGGGTGGTCATCGCCGTGGACGATGACGGACCTGGCGTCGCCCCGGCAGACCGCGAACGCATTTTCCAGCCGTACGTGCAGCTGCAGCGGCACCCCGATGGCTTCGGACTGGGGCTGGCCCTGGTCCATATCATCGCCATCAAACACGGTGGCCGCGCGGACGTCTGCGACTCGGTTCTCGGCGGTGCAAGGTTCCGGCTGTTGCTACCAGATGCCTGACGCGCTCCCGCGGGCGCTCAGCGCGCGGCCGGCAACGAGAACACGAACAGCGCCCCCTCGCGACTCTCCAGCAGGCGTATATCGCGCCCATGCAGCTGCAGGATGCGATGCACGATCAGCAGGCCCAGCCCGCCGCTGTCCGGCCGCTGGCTGCCCAGCGCCGGCATGGCGGTGAACAATGTGTCGCGCCGCTCCGGGGCGATGCCCGGACCACTGTCGGCGATGCTGATCTGCACCTCGCCACTGGCCGCGCGCAGTGTCACCGTGATGCGTCCGCCCTCGGGCGTGTGGCGGATCGCGTTGTCGAGCAGGTTGGTCAACACCCGCTCGATCAACGCCAGATCCGCGATCACCGGCGGCACGCCCGGCGGAATGTCGGCACTCAACGTCTGCCGACGCGACTGCGCCGCCAGCTCGAACTTCTGGAACACATCCTGCACGAGATCGGGCAGCGAGAAGGTCTGGCGGTCCAGCACCACGCCGCCGTGTTCAAGGCGGGCCAGCTCGAACAGCGCCTGGGCCAGCCGGCCGACCTTGTGGCTCTGCGACAAGGCGATGGAGAGATAGCGCTGGCGCTCCTCGGCGCTGAGCGTGGCGTCCTTGAGCGCCAGGGTTTCCAGATACCCGTGCAGCGACGACAACGGCGTGCGCAGATCGTGCGAGATGTTGGCGACCAGTTCGCGCCGCTGTAGATCCTGCTGGCGCAGCTGTTGCCACTGCTCGCCCAGGCGCTGGGCCATGTGCCCGAAGCTGTGCTGCAGGATCGCCAGTTCGTCGCGCTCGCCGGGACGCACCGGTGCCGGTGGCGGCGCGGCGTCCGGGGTAGCGCTATCCACATCGAAGGACTGGATGCGCCGGGTCAGCTGGCGCAACGGGCGGGTCACCCAGCGGAACGCGACCAGGCCAGCCAGCAGCCCCACCACGGCCACGATCGCCAGCGACCACAACGTGGTGCGCAGCGTACTGTTGGCCGCGATATTGGCGGCGAGCGCCTCGCGCTGTTCACCGACCAGCACCACGTAGATGTAGCCCGCCTGATGCCCCTGCACCCACAGCGGCGCCGCGTTGAACACCTTGCGGCCGGTCGCGCTGCGTGGGTCATCGCCGAGGATCGGCAACGGCTCGTCGCGCAGCAGCGCCTGCACAGGCGCCAGATCGACACGGCTGCGCTTGAGGTGACCGTCCGGCGCGTCATGGCCAAGGATGCGGCCCTGGTCATCGAGCAGATACACCTCCACGCTCGGGTTGACCGCCATCAGCTTGCCGAACAAAGCGCGCACTTCACCATTGCGCATGCCGCGACCATCCATCAACTCGCCGCTGCGCGCGATGTGCTCGGCCAGCCCGCGTGAGAGGCGCTGCACGGTTTCCTGCTCATGCACAGTGGTGCTGCGCATCTGGATCCAGACCAGTGCGCCACAGCACAGCAGCAACAGCGCGAAGAACACCGCGGACAGGCGCTGGGACAAGGTGAGGCGGATCATGTGTCTGCCCCCTCGTGGCCATCGACCAGTTTGTAGCCGCGCCCCCACACCGTCTGGATACGCTGCGGGCTGGCCGCATCGCGCTCGATCTTGTTGCGCAGCCGGTTGATGTGGGTGTTGACGGTGTGCTCGTAGCCGTCGTGTTGATAGCCCCAGACCTGGTTGAGCAGGTCCATCCGCGAATAGACCTGGTCCGGATGACGGGCGAAGAAGTACAGCAAGTCGAACTCGCGCGGGGTCAGTTCCAGGGGCCGGCCGTCGACCAGTGCCGTGCGTGCGACCGGGTCGATGCGCAGCCCGGCCACCTCGATCTCGCCAGCGTCGATGCGTGCGTTCTGCGCCATCGCCTCGACACGGCGCAGCAGCGCCTTCACGCGTGCCACCAGTTCCAGCATCGAGAAGGGCTTGGCCAGATAATCGTCCGCACCCAGCTCCAGGCCAAGAATGCGGTGCACTTCACTGGCGCGCGCACTGGTGATGATGATCGGGGTGTAGCGCGTCATCGCGCGGGCACGCTTGCAGATTTCCAGGCCGTCCACGCCGGGCAGCATCAGGTCCAGCACCAGCGCGCTCCACGGCTGCGCCTCCAGCAAGGCCAGGCCCTCGTCGCCGGTGGCGGCATGGGTGACCTCATAGCCTTCATCGCGCAGATGCATGCGCAGCAGATTGGCGATGTGGACATCGTCTTCGACGATCAGGACACGCTTGGCACTGCTCATCGGCTCAGGGGGCGGCAGGAGGGCATGGCGGCATTGTCGACGGATCGCGACCTGAATGTGTCACGGAAAATTTAACCCTGCGTGAGGATTCGTTGACCGGGCCGGGCGCAGCATGGCCGCATCGTCCCCGTGCCCGGAGATCGGTCATGCGCTTCACACGTCGCAAAGTGCTTGGAATAGGTGGCATGACGGCCGCCGCCGGTCTGTTTGGCCTGACCGCCTGCAGCAACCCTGCCCCGGCGGCGCCCGCCGCACCCGCACGCCAGTTCGAGGTGATGCGCAGCGATGCGCAGTGGCGCGAGCAGCTCACGCCCGCCCAGTACAGCGTGCTGCGGCGGCAGAGTACCGAGCGGCCGTTCAGCAGCCCCCTCAACAAAGAGCATCGGCGTGGCACCTTCAGCTGTGCCGGCTGCGCGCTGCCGTTGTTCTCCTCCTCCACCAAGTTCGACAGCGGCACCGGTTGGCCAAGCTTCTGGGCGCCGCTGCACGATGCCGTCGGCGAAGACCGCGACACCACCCTGGGCATGGTCCGCGTCGAGGCGCACTGCCGGCGCTGCGGTGGTCATCTCGGCCACGTGTTCGATGACGGCCCGCGGCCCACCGGCCTGCGCTACTGCATGAACGGCGTGGCCATGAATTTCGTCGCGGCCTGAGCGCCGCACTCCCCTGCGTCATAGAAGGACCTCTCCATGCTTCTGCTCGTGCTGGCCTACCTCGGTGGCGTGCTCACCATCCTCAGCCCCTGCATCCTGCCGGTGCTGCCGTTCGTGTTCGCCCGCTCGGACCGCCCGTTCCTGCGCAGTGGCCTGCCGCTGCTGATCGGCATGGCGTTGATGTTCGCCGTGGTCGCCAGCCTGGCGGCGGTGAGCAGCCAATGGGTGGCGCAGGCCAACCAGATCGGGCGCTGGATCGCGCTGGTGGTGATGGCAGTGTTCGCGCTGGCGCTGCTGTGGCCGGCGCTGGCCGACCGCCTGCTGTCGCCGTTCCAGCGGCTGGGCGCACGGCTCAGCGCCTCGGCCGATGCGGCCAGTGACGCGGGGCGGGGGGGCGTGGGCACCTCGCTGCTGATCGGCATCGCCACCGGCCTGCTGTGGGCGCCATGTGCGGGGCCGATCCTCGGCCTGATCCTCACCGGCGCGGCGCTGCAGGGCGCCAGCGTCGGCACCAGCGGGCTGCTGCTGGCCTACGCACTGGGCGCGGCCACCTCGCTGGCCCTGGCGATCTGGATCGGCGGGCGCGTGTTCGCCGCGCTCAAGCGCCGCCTCGGCGTGGGGGAGTGGGTGCGCCGCGGGCTCGGCATCGCCGCGTTGCTGGCGGTGGTCGCCATCGCGATGGGGTGGGATACCGGCGTGCTGACCCGGCTCTCCACGGTCAGCACCGCCAAGCTGGAGCAGGGCCTGCTCGATGTACTTCCGGCGCAGCAGCCCGCGGCCGGTGCGGCGATGATGAGCACCGCCGGTGCCCCTGGGCAGCCGCTGCCGGTGGAAGGCACCCTGCCCTCGCTGGCCGGTGCGACCGGCTGGCTCAACAGCCCGCCGCTGGACGCGCAGGCGTTGCGCGGCAAGGTGGTGCTGGTCGACTTCTGGACCTACTCCTGCATCAACTGCCTGCGCGCGATGCCCTACGTGCGTGAGTGGGCCGAGCGCTATCGCGATCACGGTCTGGTGGTGATCGGCGTGCATGCGCCGGAGTTCGCCTTCGAGCGCAATCTCCCCAACGTGCAGCGGGCGGTGGAGGACCTGAAGGTCACCTACCCGGTCGCGATCGACAACGACTTCGCCATCTGGCGCGGCTTCAACAACAAGTACTGGCCGGCGCATTACTTCATCGATGCGCAGGGCCGGATCCGCGCGCATCACTTCGGCGAGGGTAACTACGCGCAGTCCGAGCAGATCATCCGCCAGCTGCTGCGCGAGGCCGGCAACATCCTGCCCGGTGACGATGCACCGGTCGCGATGACGCTGGACGGCGTGGCGCGCCAGGCCGACATGAGCAACCTCAAATCACCGGAGACCTACCTCGGCCATGCGCGTGCCGAGAACTTCGCCTCCCCCGGTGGCCAGCGCCAGGACCAGCCTGCCGACTACACCGTGCCTGCCACGCTTCAACACAACCAGTGGGCCTTGGCCGGACGCTGGACCGTGGGCAACGAAGACGCCCGGTTGGAGACACGCGGCGGCCGCATCGCCTTCCGCTTCCATGCGCGCGACCTGCACCTGGTACTGGCGCCGGGCGAGGACGGCAAGCCGGTCCGGTTCCGCGTGCGCATCGACGGGCAGGCGCCCGGCGCTGCGGCCGGTGGAGACATCTCCGCCGACGGCGACGGCCGCGTGGATGAAAACCGTCTGTATCAGCTGATCCGCCAGTCCGGCGCCGTGCAGGAGCGCACCTTCGAGATCGAGTTCCTCGATCCGGGCGTGCACGCCTACGCCTTTACGTTTGGGTGAGGAGCCATCGCATGAAGATCGCAGTCGACAAACTCGTTGCAGGCGGCATCGCTGTCGCTATCGCGGCACTCACCGCCAGCGTGGTGCTGGGTCTGGATCGACCGGCACACGCCGCCGCAGCCATCACAGCCGCGGCGATGCCGCCACCTGCCGGCAAGGCCGACCTGCGCCAACCCGGTGTGAAGCGTGCACAGGTGGTATTCGCCGGTGGCTGCTTCTGGGGTGTGCAGGGCGTGTTCCAGCACATCAAGGGCGTGGACAACGCGCTCTCCGGCTACATCGGCGGCAGTGCGGCGAATGCCACCTACCCGCGCGTCGGCGGCGGCGGTACCGGCCATGCCGAAGCGGTGCAGGTCACCTACGATCCGGCCCAGGTCAGCTATGGCCAACTGATGCAGGTGTTCTTCTCGGTGGCGCATGATCCGACCCAGCTCAACCGGCAGGGCCCGGACCGAGGCACGCAGTACCGCTCGGCGGTCTATGCCGACGACGCGGCGCAGCGCGATGCCACCCGCGCTTATATCGCCCAGTTGCAGCAGGCCAGGACCTACGCCGCGCCGGTGGTGACCCAGGTCGATGGCGGCAAGCCGTTCTTCGCCGCCGAGGGGTATCACCAGAACTACCTCACGCTGCATCCGGAATCGCTGTACATCCGGATCAACGACCTGCCCAAGGTGGCCGCGCTGAAGCAGCAGTACCCGGCGCTGTACCGCGAGCAGCCGCGCCTGGTGAGCACCACCATTTCGGCGCGCTGATCACGCGGGGAACCAGAAGAAAAGACGCACGGCACACATCGCTCTGCCGTGCGCGAGGGAAGTCATCGAGCCCCATGGTAGGCTGCGTCCCGAGGCGGATACAGATGCAGATGGCTGGCATCCGCACGGTTACAGATACCCGTGGATGCAGATGCCGATGGCGACCAACCTCTACCAGTCCCTGGCCGATGAAATGGCCGATGCGATCCGCAGTGGTCGCTTGCCGGTCGGCACCCGGCTGCCGTCGCTGCGCGGCCTGGCGACACAGCGCAGCCTCAGCCTCAACACGGTGATCGCCGCGTATCGGCAGCTGGAAGATGCCGGGCTGGTGCTGCCGCGGCCCAAGGCGGGCTTCGTGGTGAGCCCGCGCCTGCCCGAACCGACCCAGTCGCTGCGGCAGGCGCCCTCACCACCGACCGCACCCTCGCAGCAGGCGATGATGGCCCGCGTACTGGCCGCACAGCAGCAACCGGACATCGTCGATCTGGCGTTCGCCGGCCCGCGCGGCAAGCGTTTCTATCCCGGTGCCCAGCTGGCACGCACCACCGCGCAGGTACTGCGCCGGGCCGCCACCACGGTGGAGACCTACGCACGTCCCAACGGTGCGGCACGGCTGCTGACGCAGATCGTGCAGCGTGGGCCACGGCTGGGGCTGCACACCACCACGGACCGGCTGGTGCTCACGCATGGCGCGATGGAAGCCCTGCAGCTTGCGCTGCGCGTGGTGACCCAACCCGGCGATGCCGTGGCGATCGAAGCGCCCTCCTACTTCAACATCTACCCGCTGCTGCGCAGCCTGGGCCTGCGCGCGATCGAGCTGCCCACCCATCCGCGCGACGGACTCGATCTGGATGCACTGGAAGCGCTGCTCGCCGCCGGCGGCATCGCCGCGATCATGGCCATGCCGACCGTGCACAATCCGCTCGGCGGCAGCATGCCCGTGCCGAACAAGCAGCGCCTTGCCGCGCTGGTGAACCATTACCAGGTGCCGTTGATCGAAGACGCGGTCTACGCCGAACTGCAGTTCAAGGAACCGCTGGAGCCGTTGGCCAAGAGCTTTGACCGCGATGGCTGGATCATGGTCTGCAGCGGCTTCTCCAAGACGCTGGCACCGGACTACCGCATCGGCTGGCTCGACGGTGGCCGCTTCGCCGCCGATATCCAGCTGCTGAAGTTCCATTCTTCCGGCGCAGAATCACGCCTGCTCGGGGACGCGGTTGCCGCGTTCCTGGAGGCCGGCAACTATGAGCATCATCTGCGGGGCTTGCGTCGGCTCTACAGCGACCAGGTCAGCCACGTGCGTGGCCTGATCGCGCAGCACTTCCCGCCCGGCACGTCGGCCACCCAGCCTACCGGCGGGTTCCTGCTGTGGGTGGAGCTGCCTGCCGCGATCGATGCCGGGGAGCTGTTCGAGCAGGCCTTGGCCGAGGGCGTGGTGTTCATGCCCGGCCAGGTGTACTCGCGCGGTGCCCGCTACCGGCATTGCCTGCGCCTGTCATGCTGCCAGGAACTCGACGCGCGTTTCCTCGGCGCGATCGCCACGGTCGGCCGGTTGGCGACCGCCCTGCAGACGCGCGCAGGCACCTGACACTCAGAACACCAGCCGGTCCGCCAGGCGGGCCGGGTCCAAGCCCGGCGCATACGGCAGGCGCCCCCAACATGGCATCGGCAGCCGCGCGGTGAGCAGTGCGACGTTCTCGTCGCGGCGTGCCATGCTCGGGTCCACGTCGTTGGCAATCCAGCCGATGCAGCGCGCGCCACGGGCCGCGATCGCCTCGGCAGTCAGCCGCGCATGGTTGAGGCAGCCCAGCCGCAGCCCGACCACCATCACCACGGGCAGCGCCAGCGCGTGCACCAGATCACTCTGGTCCAGCCTGGCCGACAGCGGCGCCAGCCAGCCGCCGACGCCCTCGACCACCACCGTGTCCGCGCTGGCGCGCAGGCGCGCGAAGGCGGCCTCGATCGGCGCCAGCGACAGTTGCACGCCCGCCTCCGCCGCGGCGATCTCCGGGGCCAGCGGCTGCTCGAGCGCGAACGGGTTGAGGTCGTCATATGCGGGCATCGGCATGCTGGCGGCCAGCAGGGCCGTGGCGTCCTCGTTGCGCAGGCCCTCGGGCGTGCGCTCGCAGCCACTGGCGACCGGCTTCATGCCCACCGCGGTGCCGCCGTGGCGGCGCAGGGCATGCAGCAGCACACAGCTGCTGAAGGTCTTGCCGATGCCGGTGTCGGTACCGGTGACGAACAGGGCGGCAGGGCGCGGCGCAGGCAGGGGCATGGGGACGACCGGGGGCGGAAACGCGCCATTATCCGCCGTCCCGGCAGCGCTGCGGTGCGGTCCGCTGTGTTCGGCCGGCCCCGGGGGCACCCAACCGCTGCGCTTGGTAGACTGCGGCCATGTTCGATACCTCCACGCTCACCGGCAGCAAGCCGGAACAGTACGGCCAGCTGCTGGCCCAGGCCCGCGCCCTGGTGCACGGCGAGCGCGACCGCATCGCCAATGCGGCCAACCTGTCGGCGCTGGTCTACCACGCCCTGCCGCACCTGAACTGGGTCGGCTTCTATTTCTTCGATGGCAAGGAGCTGGTCGTCGGCCCGTTCCAGGGTCTGCCCGCCTGCGTGCGCATTCCACTCGACAAGGGCGTGTGTGGCGCCGCGGCTTCGCAGCGGGTGACCCAGCGTATCGAAGACGTCGATGCGTTCCCGGGCCACATCGCCTGCGACTCGGCCTCGCGCTCGGAACTGGTGGTGCCGTTGGTCCACCACGGCGAGCTGGTCGGCGTGTTCGATCTGGACAGCCCCTCGCTGGCGCGCTTCGATGCCGAGGACCAGGCCGGGCTGGAAGCCATCGCCGCGGTGTTCGTCGAGGCTTTGGGATGAGTGGCGTCAAGCTGCGCAACATCGGCCCGAAGAGCGCAGCATGGCTGCGCCAGGTCGGTCTGCGTACGCCGGAAGATCTGGTGGCGGTCGGCGCGGTCGGTGCCTTCGTCAAAGTGCGCCGCGCCGGCTTCAAGCCCAGCTTGAACCTGCTCTACTCGCTGGAAGGTGCGCTGCAGGACTGCCACTGGCAGGAACTGCCGGAGGCGCGCCGCACCGTGCTGGTGGCCGAGTACGAAGCGATCATCGCCGACCAGCCGCTGAAGAAGGCGCCGCCCGCCTCCGGCCCGGTCTACGACCGCACCGTGGAGCATCGCGACGATGACGGCGACGAAGCGCCGCCGTTCGAGATGGACGATGACAACCGCTGATCCACGGCTACCGACACACCGTCGGTAGCCGCGCGCCTCATACCTGCTGCAGCTCCAGCAGTTCGCCCCACAGCCGGTCGTCCTCGCGCTCCACGCGCAGGCGCAGCCGCGTGCCGTGATCGATGCGCAGCGCCCAGCACATCGCCATCGGCAGGCCGCATACCTGCGACAGCACCATCCGCAGCGGTCCGCCATGGCTGACGATCAGGGTCGGGACCGGCTCGGGCTCATCCAGCAGCCGGTGCAGTCCACGCGCGATGCGGCGCTCGAAGTGGCCCCAGCTTTCGCCATGCGGCGGCGGGTTGGCGTGCGGGTCCAGATGGAACGCTGACAGCGCATCCATCGGCAGCGCCTCCAGCGCGAGCCCGTCCCAGTCGCCGAAATCCAGTTCTTCCCATTCCTCATCGGCCTCCACGTCCACCGCGTGGGGCAAGGCCAATGCCTCGGCGGTCAACAGCGCTCGCTGCCGTGGCGAGGACAGCACACGCTGCCAGGACAGCCCGGCGTAGCGCGCGCACAGGGCCTCGGTCGCACCCTCGTGCAGCGGCGGATCGGTGCGGCCATCAAGATGGTCGTCGCGGCTGGTGCTGGCGTGGCGGATCAGATCGAGAATCATGCCGCGCCCCGTCTGCTGCCCGCTGCGGCCGGCCGGTGCGGGTCACGGGCGTCGGTGCCGGGGTGCTGCAACCACGTTGGGGTCATGGAGATCACATCGAAAAAGCGAGGCGCATTCTAACCGGTGCGCTCCATGGGCCCGGCCGATGGCTTAGACTGCGCCCACTTTCAGGTGACCTGGGGCTGCAATGCCGCCAGGTTGAAACGGGAAGCCGGTGACGCGTCGGGCCCTGTGCCACGCCGCCACTCCGGCGCTGCCCCCGCAACGGTAAGCGTGGAAACACCAGGCAATACGCCACTGTGCTCCGGCATGGGAAGGCGCCTGGCACGATGGCACGGCCATCGACCCGCGAGCCCGGAGACCGGCCTGGAAGACGACTGGTTGCGATGCGGCGGGCATGGCGGCGGCAAGCAGGCGCCTGCGTGCGCCCGCCCACCGTCGAACCTCCCTGCAGCGTGATCATCCCCACCCCTTGCCGCGCGGGCGTGCGCGGTGCATGGAGTCATCGATGAAGCTGCAAACCCGCGTTCTTTCCCTGGCCGTGCTCTCGGCCCTGCCCCTGCTGGCCGCCGCACAGGACGACGCCACCGCGCTGGACCAGGTGCTGGTCACCGCCACGCGTACCCCGATCGCCCTGCAGGACAGCATCTCACCGGCGCAGGTGATCGACCGCGCCGAGATCGAGCGCAGCCAGGCGCCGTCGCTGCAGGATCTGCTGCGCGGCCGTGCCGGCATCAACCTCAACAACAGCGGCGGCCTGGGCAAGCAGAGCTCGCTGTTCCTGCGTGGCACCAACTCGGCCCACACCCTGGTGCTGGTCGATGGCGTGCGCATCAACACGGGCGACCTCGGCCTGGCGATGATCCAGGATCTGCCGCTGGCACAGATCGAGCGCATCGAAATCGTGCGTGGCCCGCAGTCCAGCCTGTACGGCGCCGATGCGATCGGCGGCGTGATCCAGATTTTCACCCGCCGCAACGCCGGCCAGTTCGCGCCGCACCTGCAGCTCGGCGGTGGCAGCAACGGCCTGCGCGAGGCCAGCGGTGGCTTCGGCGGCAGCGGTGAGCGTGGCTGGTTCGGCACCGACATCGCCTACCAGCACACCGATGGCATCAACGCCTGCCGTGGCTCGGTGTCGCCCTTCGCCGGCTGCGGCGCCGACGAGCCCGACCGCGATGGCTACCGCAACCTGTCCATGAGCCTGCGCGGCGGCTATGCCCTGACGGACACGTTGAGCGTGGAAGGCACCGCCCTGCGCGCCGAAGGCGAGAACCATTACGACGGCTATTACAACTACTCCGAAACGCTGCAGCAGGTACTCGGCGGCAAGCTGCGCTACACGCCGAGCGAGCGCTTGAACCTGACGGTCAACGTCGGTCGCGCCGATAACGAATCGGACAACTTCAACGGTGATACCTGGCTGGGCAATGCACAGACCCACCGCGACAGTGCCTCGGTGCAGGCCGACATCGGCATCGCTGATGGCCAGCTGCTGAGCGCCGGTGTGGACTGGAGCCAGGACAACCTGGACGGCAGCAGCGCCGGCTACCTGGTCGACAGCCGCGACAACACCGGCGTGTTCGTGCAGTACCAAGGCCGCTTCGGCGCGCACCACCTGCAGGCCAGTGTGCGCAACGACGACAACGAGCAGTTCGGCAACCACACCACCGGCAGCCTCGGCTGGGGCCTGGAGCTGGGCAGCGGGTTCCGCCTCAACGCCAGCTACGGCACCGCGTTCAAGGCCCCGACCTTCAGCGACCTTTACGACCCGTGGAGCGGCGTGCCGACCCTGGACCCGGAAAAATCCAAGAGCGCGAACATCGGCATCGCCCAGCAGGGCGACGGCTGGCGCTGGGGCCTGGATGTGTACGAAACGCGCATCGATGACCTGATCACCTACGATGCCACCACGTTCATGATGTCGCAGGTCGAAAAGGCCCGCATCCGCGGCGCCGAATTGACCGGTGCGATCACCGTCGCCGGGTTCGACCTCAACGCACAGCTCAGCCACACCGACCCGCGCAACCGTACCGACGGCAGCGCGCAGTTCGACAACTGGCTGGCCCGCCGCGCACAGAACACTGCGCGCCTGGACGTCGATCGCCGCGTTGGTGATTTCCGCGCCGGCCTCACCGCCAACGGCGCCGGCAAGCGGTACGACAATGCGGCCAACACCGTGCGCCTGGGCGGCTACGGCACCGTGGATCTGCGCCTGGAATACGCCCTGACCGGCGATTGGTCTGTACTGGGCCGGGTCAGCAACGTCTTCGACCGCGAGTACGAAACCGTCGCCTGGTACAACCAGCCCGGCCGCGAGTACCGTCTGAGCGTGCGTTACCAGCCGAAATAAGGGATCTGGACGGCGGCACTGCCGCCGTCCCACCCCCCCGCTAGGTGCCGACCGTTGGTCGGCACAATCATTGAACCTGGCAGGTGCCGACCGTTGGTCGGCACACGCTCGAACGCCTTACAACACCAGCAATTCCCGCAGATCATCCACCACGGCAACCGCCTCGACGTGGTCCAGGTCCAGCCCACGCGGATACCCATAGCGCACCAGCGCCACCGGCATGCCAGCATCCACGGCCGCTCGGTAATCCGTGATCGAATCGCCCACCATCAATGCGGCCTCGACGGCCACGTCGAAGTGCGCCGCGATGTGCCGCAACGGCGCACCACTCGGCTTGCGCTCCGGCAGGGAATCCCCACCCAGCACCAGTGCGAACACGTCCTGCAGACCGAAATGCTGCAGCAGCGGCGCCACCAGTGCGGAGGGCTTGTTGGTGCAGATCGCCAGCGTCACCGAACGCTCGCGCAAGGCAGCCAACGTCTCGGTCACGCCATCAAACAGGCGCGGGCTGCGCAACAGGCACTCCTCGTAGTGCCGCATGAAACCGGGCATCACTTTGTCCAGATCGATATCACTGCCGGCCGCAGTAAACGCCTGCTCGACAAGCCGACGCACGCCATCACCGATCCACGTCAACACCGTCGCCTCCGGCACGCGCGGCAACTGCCAGTCCTGCAGCGTGCGGTTGAGCGCTTCGGCGATATCGGCCGCGCTGTCCACCAGCGTGCCATCCAGATCGAACACCACCAACGGATACGGATACGACAAGACGACACTCACTTCAACGACGTGGGAGCCCCATTGTACGGCGGCACCGCCACGGCTCTGCTCATGCGCCGTTGACCCCAGGGACTCAGAGCAGCGCCAGAAACTGCGGGCTGCTGAAACGCTCCACCAGGAAATCCAGAAAGCTGCGCATGATCGTCGGCAGCTGCCGGCGCGAGGCGTACACGGCGTGCAGCCCCAGCGTCTCCACCGTGTAGTCAGGCAGCACGGCCACCAGCTCGCCCGAACGCAGCAGCGGCGCGATCTGGTACATCGGCAACATGGCGATACCCGCCCCGGCGCGTACGGCTTCCAGCAGCAACGATGCTTCGTTGACGCTGATATTGCCACCCACCGCCACCGCGATCTGCCGTCCGTCGCGCTGCAGGTGCCACACACTCTTGCCGACGTAATGGTGGGTCAGGCAGTTATGCGCGGCCAGTGCATCGGCTGTGCCCGGCGCACCGCGCTCGGCCACGTACGACGGTGCCGCACACAACACCGACCGGCACGGCCCAAGATGGCGCGCGATCAGACTCGGGTCGATCGCGCGCGAGATGCGTACGGCGATGTCCACCCGCTCTTCCACCAGATTCACCACCCGATCGACGAGTAGCAGTTCCACCCGCGTCAGCGGATGGCGTTTGACGAATTCGGCCACCGCTGCCGCCAGGTGGAGCTGCCCGAAAGAAACACTCGCGGTCACCCGGATCAGCCCGTGTGGCTCGGGGTTGTCAGTGGCCAGCTCAGCGTGCAGTTCATCGCCGATCGCCAGCATCTGCCGGAAGCGCAGCAGCGCCGCCTCTCCGGGCCCGGTCAGGCTGATCCGGCGCGTGGTCCGGTGCAGCAGCCGCGCGCCCAGCCAGCGCTCCACCTCGGCCAGATGGCGCGTCACCATCGCCCGCGACATCTCCAGCGCCTCGGCCGCAGCGGTCAGGCTGCCACGCTCGGCCACCTCGACGAACACGTTCATCGCCGTCATCCGGTCCATTTGATCGATCCGTGCAACAAATTAGGCCGTTATACGCGGTTTTTCGTTCGATTCCAGGGGCATACGCTGGCCTTCCTTCCTCAACGGACCTTCCCCCATGAAAATCGCTCTCGTTGGTGCCACCGGCAACATCGGCCGTGAAATCACCCGCCAGGCCCTCGCCCGCGGCCACCAGGTCACTGCCATCGTCCGCCGTGAAACCGACCTCCCGGCGGAACTGGACGGCGCCCAGCTGGCCGTGGCCGCGCTGGATGACACCGACGCGCTGGCCGCCGTGATCGCCGGCCATGACGTCCTGGCCAGCGCCTTCGGCCCGCGCCCGGGCGATGCCCCGAGCACGGTGACCACCACCAGTGCCGCTCTGGTCGCCGCCGCCCGCCAGGCCGGCGTGCCCCGCTTCATCATGGTCGGCGGTGCCGGCAGCCTGGAAGTCGCCCCCGGTGTGCAGCTGGTGGACACCGAGGGCTTCCCGGACGCCTACAAGCCGGTCGCCCTGGCCGCCCGCGAGACGCTGAAGCAGCTGCGCGCCATCGACGACCTCGACTGGACCTTCTACTCCCCGGCCGCCGAAATCGGCCCCGGCCCGCAGCGCGGCGGCTTCCGCACCCAGGCGAAGAACTTCCTGGTCGGCGATGACGGCCACAGCCGGATCAGCTACCCCGACTACGCCGACGCCTTCGTCAGCGAGATCGAAACCCCGCAGTACCTGCGCCAGATCGCCACCGTCGCCTACTGAGCCCTGCCCGCCCCGGCGATCCCCGCCGGGGCCCTGGATGGAACCGCCCCCATGCCCACGCTCTCCCGCACCACCCTGGCCCTCAGCCTGGCCCTGATCACCGGCCTCACCGCCCTCACCCCGGTCACCAGCCCTGCCCGCCCCGCCGCGAACGCACCCGCGCAGGACGCCCCCTTGGCAGTGCAGCCCTACCACCCCGGAGACGACGCCCTCTTCGCGGTTTCCTCCACCCTGATCACCGGCCGCCACGACGCCATCCTCGTGGATGCCCAGTTCGCCGCCACCGATGCCGCGCAGCTGGTCCAGCGCATCCGTGACTCGGGCAAACGCCTGACCACGATCTACATCAGCCACGGCGACCCCGACTACTACTTCGGCCTGGCCACCCTGCAGGACGCCTTCCCCGACGCCCGCATCCTCGCCACCCCCTCCACCGTCGCCCACATCAACGCCACCCAGGCCGCCAAACTCGCGTTCTGGGGCCCCCAGATGGGCGCAGGCAAGCCGAGCCGCATCGTCGTCCCCGAACCGCTGGACGGCGACACCCTCACCCTCGAAGGCCAACCGATCAAGATCATCGGCCTCACCGGCCCCAGCCCGGACCGCACCGTCCTGTGGATCCCCGCCCTGCGCACCCTCCTCGGCGGCATCCCCATCGTCGCCGGCGAACACGTCTGGATGGCCGACACCCAAAGCGCCCAATCACACGCGCACTGGCTGCAGACCCTCGCCACCATCAAGGCACTGAACCCCACCCGCGTCATCCCGGGCCACTACGCAGCCGATGCCGCCCTGGACATCAGCGCCGTGGATTTCACCGCCAACTACATCCGCGCGTTCGACGAAGAAACCGCACGCAGAAAAGATGCCAACGCACTCATCGCCGCGATGAAAAAGCGCTATCCGACCCTGGCCGGCGAGAGTTCACTGGAACTGAGCGCGAAAGTAGCCAAGGGTGAAATGCAGTGGCCGTAAGGGCGCATTCGTAGAAGCCCAACGTCATTGCGCACATTGAAAAGCGCGAGGCGTTTCCTCTCTGCGCACCGACCTGTGTCGGGGGGACGACGCGGGTGGGGTATCGGGACCGTGTGTTGCCATGGATGGCAACACACGAGCTTACAGGGACGTACTTGCAGCGGGTCCCGGTACCCCACCCGCGTCGTCCCAAACCCTCATCACCCGAACACCAGCGCATCCGCCGTTGCCGTTGCCGTTGCCGTTGCCGCAAACAGTAAAACCGTCAGCCATCACCAAGATGGTCAAACAACCCCGGCTGGCGAACCACCTCCCGCTCCCGGAATCCCCCCAACCCCACCCCCACCAACCGATACCGCGTCTCCAACGGCAACTCCACCCGCGCCCGCAACCCCAACGCAATATCGCGCAGCGCCTCCACCGAATCCGGCGGTGACTCCGGCGTAAAACTGCGCGTAATGATCCGGAACTGCGACGTCTTCAACTTCAACACCACCGTATGCCCCACGCGGTCCGTCTTGCGCGTCGCCAGCCACGTCTTCTCCGCCAACTGCACGATCGCCGGCGCCAGATCCTCCAACAACAGATCCTCGGCGAACGTATCCTCCGACGAGATCGACTGCACCGGCTGATCCGGCTCCACCGGCCGCTCATCCACACCGCGCGCACGATTGAACAACCGTCCCCCAAACGTCCCGAACCGCGCCTCCAGTTCCTCCAGCGGCAGCGCACGCAGATCACCCACCGTCGCCACGCCCAGCTCTGCCAGCTTCGCTGCCATCACCTTGCCCACGCCCGGCACACGGTTCACCGGCAACGGCGTCAGAAACTGCTCGATACGATGCGGTGGCACCACGAACTGCCCGTCCGGCTTGCGCCAATCCGAGGCGATCTTGGCCAGGAACTTGTTCGGCGCGATCCCCGCCGACGCCGTCAGCTGCGTCTCCTCGCGGATCTGCGCGCGGATGATCTGCGCGATCTCCGTCGCCACCGTCATCCCGCCCTTGTGCTCGGTCACATCCAGATAGGCCTCATCCAGCGACAACGGTTCCACCAGATCCGTATGCCGCAGGAAAATCTCGCGTACCTGGCGTGACACCGCCTTGTAGCGGGCGAAATCCGGCGGCACGAACACCGCATCCGGACACAGCCGCTCCGCACGCACCGCAGGCATCGCCGAACGCACGCCAAACACACGCGCCTCGTACGAGGCTGCGCACACCACCGAGCGCATGCCCCGCCACGCCACCACCACCGGTTTGCCCCGCAACGAAGGGTCGTCACGCTGCTCCACGGACGCGTAAAACGCATCCATGTCGACGTGAATGATCTTGCGGGGGCGGGACACGGGCGTTGGCACTCGAATTCAGATGAACAAGATTACAGCCACACGCCGCAGTATGGTTGTTGGATAACAACAACATGCGTTTTTGAACCTGAAAACACTACGGCGGCGTACGGTTAAAACGTTTGATTGAATCACTTTTTCTCATGCACTCTTGAGCACTTGCTTCATGCAAGAGCAGTCGACCTGTGGTCGGCTCACCCCGATGACAACTTCCTCAGGATTGCGTTTTCCATGACTCGTCTCAACGCGTTCTCGCGCGACCAGCTGCTGGCCAGCGCCCGCGGTGAACTGTTCGGCCCGGGCAGCGGCCGCCTGCCCAATGATCCGATGCTGATGTTCGATCGCATCACCGATATCCGCGAGGACGGCGGCCCACACGGCAAAGGCATGGTACGCGCGGAACTGGATATCCGCCCTGACCTGTGGTTCTTCGACTGCCACTTCCTCGGCGACCCGGTCATGCCTGGCTGCCTCGGCCTGGATGCCATGTGGCAGCTGACCGGCTTCTTCCTGACCTGGATCGGTGCGCCCGGCCGTGGCCGCGCCCTGGGCTGCGGCGAAGTCAAATTCACCGGCCAGGTACTGCCGAGCGCCAAGCGCGTTACCTACGAAATCGACATCTCGCGCGTCATCAACCGCAAGCTGGTGATGGCGCAGTCCGACGCCCGCATGCTCGTCGACGGTCGCGAAATCTACTCTGCCAAAGACCTGCGTGTAGGTCTGTTCACTTCCACTGAGAACTTCTGATGCGTCGCGTCGTCATTACCGGAATGGGCATCACCTCGTGCCTGGGCAACGATCTGGACACCGTGTCCTCGGCACTGCGTGAAGGCCGCGCCGGCATCCGCCACCTGCCCGATCATGCCGAAGCCGGCCTGCGCAGCCATGTCGGCGGCAACATCGAGCTGGACCTGGATGCGCAGATCGACCGCAAGGTGAAGCGCTTCATGAGCGATGCCTCGGCGTATGCGTACATCGCCATGCGCGATGCGATCGCCGATGCCGGCCTGGACGAGGCGCAGGTCGCCAACCCGCGGACCGGCCTGATCGCCGGCTCCGGCGGCGGCTCCAGCCAGTGGCAGGTGGAATCGGCCGACATCCTGCGCGCCCGTGGCGTGCGCAAGGTGGGCCCGTACATGGTGCCGCGCACGATGTGCTCCACCGTGTCGGCGTGCCTGGCCACCGCGTTCCAGATCAAGGGCCTGAGCTACTCGCTGTCGGCCGCCTGCGCGACCTCCGCACATTGCATCGGCGCCGCCGCGGATCTGATCCGCCATGGCGCGCAGGACGTGATGTTCGCCGGTGGCGGTGAAGACCTGCACTGGTCGATGAGCGTGATGTTCGATGCGATGGGCGCCCTGTCGACCCGCTTCAACGAGACCCCGGCCTCGGCCTCGCGCCCGTACGACAAGGACCGCGACGGCTTCGTCATCGCCGGTGGCGGCGGCATGCTGGTGCTGGAAGACTACGACCACGCCGTGGCCCGTGGCGCACGCATCTATGCCGAGCTGGTCGGTTACGGCGTCACCTCCGACGGTGCCGACATGGTCGCCCCCTCCGGTGAAGGCGCGGTGCGCTGCATGAACATGGCGATGGAGCACATCACCGCCCCGATCGACTACCTCAACACGCATGGCACCTCGACCCCGCTGGGCGACGTCACCGAGTTGAAGGCGGTGCGTGAAGTGTTCGGCGAGAGCATTCCGCCGCTGTCCTCGACCAAGGCGCTGTCGGGCCACTCGCTGGGTGCGGCGAGCGTGCACGAAGCGATCTACTGCCTGCTGATGATGCGCGATGGCTTCATTGCCGGCTCGGCCAACATCGGCGAGCTGGACCCGCTGGTGGAAGGCTTCCCGATCGTGCGCGAGACGCAGCCGGCACAGCTGAACACCGTGATGTCCAACAGCTTCGGCTTTGGCGGCACGAATGCGGCGCTGGTGTTCAGTCGCCTCTGACTGCAGCCTGTGTCCGCATGAAAAAGCCCGGCCATGTGCCGGGCTTTTTCGTGGTCCAAACGGGCAACGCCGTTCGTTACCGCGCGCCGGTCACCGGCAGCAGCGGCACCAACAACTGCCGTGCATCCAGCAGCGAATCCACGATGCGATGCCCCAGCGCACGCAGTTCCTCATCCGGATGCACCAGGTCCGGCACCTGGATGGCGGTCATGCCCGCACCCACCGCCGCGCGGATACCGGCCGGGGAATCTTCCAGCGCCAGGCAGCGCGCCGGGTCCTTGCCCAGCTTCTGCGCGGCCAGCAGGTAGATGTCCGGGGCGGGCTTGGGATGGGACACATCGCTGCTGGTCACCACCACCTCGAAGAACGGCAGCAGCCCAGCGGCGGCCAGCTTGCGCGAGGCACGCGGCTGGCGGGTGGAGGTAGCCACCGCACGCGGAACGCCGTGCTCGTGCAGCAGCTGCAGGATCTCCAGGATGCCGGGGCGCAGCGGCAGCCCCTGCTGCGTGCGCGCTTCGTACAGGTCGTGGCAGCGCGCGAACAGCGCGGTGACCTGCTCGGCATTCACCGTCTGCAGCAGCAGACGCTCGCAGTCGCGATCGCCCAGGCCCACCATGCGCAGCCAGAACCCCTCCGGGAACGGCAGCGCCAGTTCCTGTGCGGCCTGCGACCAGCACGCGATCGAGACCCGTTCGCTGTCGATCATCAGACCGTCCATGTCGAAGATGACGGCGTCGGGCAGGAACGGCAGCGCGGCGAAAGCACTCATGGGACGTTGAACAGCGTCTCGAGATCGGCCGCATTCAGCCTGCGCCACTCGCCTTCAGGCAGTTCGCCCAGCGACAGCCCGCCGATGCGGCTGCGGTGGAGCGCCTCGACGTGGTTGCCGACCGCCGCGAACATCCGGCGGGCCTGGTGGTAGCGGCCCTCGTGCAGGACCAGCTGCGCCTGGCGCGGGCCGTTCACGTGCAGCTCGGCCGGCAGCAACGGCTTGTCGTCCGATTCCAGCAGCAGACCGCCGCTGGCGAAGCGCGCGGCTTCATCACCGCGCAGGTCTTCGGCCAGGGTGACCTCGTAGGCCTTGTCCAGGCGCGACTTGGGCGACACGATCCGGTGCAGCAGCGCGCCATCGTCGGTCATCAGCAGCATGCCGCTGGTGTCGCGGTCCAGGCGGCCCACTGAAGACAACACCGGCGCGCGGTCGCGGTAACGCGGTGGCAGCAGGTCGTAGATCAGCCGGCCTTTGTCCTTGGTCGAACAGGTGTAGCCGCGCGGCTTGTGCAGCAGCAGGGTCAGCCCCTGCGGCGGGTCCAGCGGCTCGCCTTCGACCCGGATCGCCTCATGCGCGACCGCGTCATCGGCGTACAGCACCTCGCCCTCGGCATCGGTGATCAGGCCGGCACGGAACATCCCCTGCACCTGCTTGCGGCTGCCATAGCCCAGGTTGGCCAACAGCTTGACCAGCTTCATGCGCGGCCTCCGCGGCCCCACTTCGGCTCGGTGCTGCGCGGCGTGCGGACCGGCGTGGCGCTCTTGCTGGCCTTGGTGGCTTCGATCAGCTTGAAGCCATCGCGCTCGGCGGCCACGCGGACCTGGCCGAAGCTCTCGTTGAGGATCTGCTCGTACGGCAGGTGGCGGTTGGCCACCAGCCACATCCGGCCCCCGGGGCGCAGCGCCTGCGCGGCCACGGCGATGAAGCGCTGGCCGATGTCGGGGCGATCCGCGCGCGACGGGGTGTGGAACGGCGGGTTGGTCACGATGAAGTCGTACTCGCCCTCGATCCCGGCGGTGACGTCCTGCCAGTGATAGGCCAGCGCCGCCGGCTTGCCGAGCGCGGCGAGGTTCTCGCGGGCCAGCGCCAGCGCGCGGCCTTCGGCCTCATACAGGTCCAGCGCGGTCACGTTCGGGCAGCGCGCCAGCACTTCGGCCGAGAGATAACCGAAGCCGGCGCCCAGATCGGCGCCACGCCCGGCCAGATCGGCCGGCAGCTGCTCCACCAGCAGCGCCGAGGCGGGATCGATGCGGTCCCAGGCGAAGATGCCCGGGCGGCTCTGGAAGCGGCCGCCAAGGATCGCGCGCGGCGCGTCCAGGGTTGCCCAGCGCTGCGCGAGCGCGGCGTCGTGCTGGCCGTTGAGCGGCGCCGTCCAGTAGGCACGGCAGTGGTTCTTGGTCAGCTTGCCGCCGAGGCCGGCCAGCTGCTGCAGGTCGCCTTCGCCGGAGCGGGCGCCTTCGTTGTTGTGCTGGCAGGCCACCACGATTCCGCCCGGGGCGGTCAGGGCCAGCGCACGGGCGAACAGGGCCTTGGCTTCCTCGCGCTGGCGCGGCGGCAGCACCAGCACCACGGCGTAGCGGGTGGCATCGCCGGCCAGCTGCTGCTCGTCACGCACGGTCCAGCCACTGGCTTCCAAGGCGTCGGCGAACGGGCGGAAGCTCTGCTCGCAGACCAGCTGCGCCGGCTGGGCGTGCTCGCGCAGCGGTGCGCCATCGCGGGCGCGCAGGAACAGCACGGGGCCGGCCGGCCAGGACAGTGCGCCACTGGCGAACGGCAGGAACAGGGTTTCCAGGGGAGCGTCGTGCTGGGCAGCCATGCGGGGGCACATCTTGAAAAGAGGCCGCCATTCTACCGGTTCGCCCCGCCCCACCCGGATTTGCGTTTATTCAACGTCCTGTTGATGCCCTGACAACATCCAAACCGGCAGGGTGGAGCCTCACTTCCCGTGGAGATGGCTCATGCGTGCATTGTTTGTCGGTGGCGTAGTCGACAACAGCGAGATGGACATGGAGGGCAGCCAGCCACCGGTGCATTACCCCGAAGACACCGGCGGCGGCCATTCCCGCTACCGCCTGCACCAGGTCGGCAAGACCGCCGATGGCAGCGTGGCCTATGCGGTGTATGGCGCCCCGGACCTGGCCGATGAAGAGGTGGCCCGGATCGCCGATGAACGGGCCTACGCGCGCCGCTTCGAGGCCGAACCCAGCGAATTCACCCACTGAGCCCTGCCCCATCCGCACCTGCCCGCCGCGATCACTCGCGGTAGGGCAGCTGCCGGATGGCGGTGATCTGGTCCAGCCACACCACGTGCTGCTGCACAGGGGTATCCAGATCGTCCAACCGCAGTTGGCCATTGCTCCCTTCGTTCTCCTCGGCGTCGCGGTACTGCTGCAGCGTCGGCTGCACCGCGACGGTGCCCAGCAGGCGGCTGCCATCCTCAAGCGTGAGTTCGACCTGGGTCTGGCCGTGCAGCTGTGGCAGCAGGGCTTCCAGCGCCGCGATGGCGGTCGGATCGGTATGGATGCGGGGGGCGTAACGGGACATGGCGACTCCTGTGGCGTACGCCCCAGTGTGCCCGCGGCGGCGTCAACACGCCGCCAACGCAGGACTCAGCGCGTACCGCTCAGGACACCGCGTACAGCGGCGACCAGCTGCGCCACCGAATACGGCTTGGCCACATGCTCCTGGAAGCCCGACGCCAACGCACGCTTGCGGTCGTCCGCACGTGCCAGCGCCGTCACCGCGACAGCAGGCAATGCCTCCGGCTCGACGCCCATGTTGTCGCGCAGGGTGCGTACCAGCCCGTAACCATCCATGCCGGGCATGCCGATATCGGTCAGCAGCGCATCGATGCCGTCATGGCCATTCTCATTGAGCAGCGCCAGCGCCTCGCCGGCGGAGGAGGCCGTGGTGACCGAGGCCCCCTGCTCTTCCAGCAGCCGCCGCAGGTACTCCAGCACTTCGGGCTGGTCTTCCACGGCCAGCAGATGCAGGCCCTTGAGGGGATACGGCTCAATGATCTGCTCCGTGATCGGGCCGCTGAATACTTCGCGCAACGGGCGGCCATCGGCCTGCGGCTGATAGCGCGGCAGGCGCACGTTGAAGCTGGCCCCGTGCCCGTGGCCGTCGCTGCTGGCCGCCACCGCGCCGCCGTGCAGTTCCACCAGCTGGTGCACGATCGCCAGCCCCAGCCCCAATCCGCCGTGGCGGCGTGTGGTGGTGCCGTCGGCCTGGCGGAACCGGCTGAACAGATGGCGCAGGAACTCTGGCGCAATGCCGTCACCAGAATCGGTCACGGTGATCGACCAATGCCCGCCATCGGCAGCCAGGGTCAGCACCACGCGCCCCTCGGCCGGGGTGAATTTGATCGCGTTGGAGAGCAGGTTCCACAGCACCTGCTGCAGGCGGGTGGCGTCGCCGAGCACCAGGCAGGGCTCGTCAGGCATCACCAGCTCCATGGACAACGCTTTGCCTTCGGCGACCAGCTCCTGCGCGCGCATCGCCTCTTCCAGCTGCCCACGCAGATCCAGCATTTCCACTTCCAGCTGCACCTTGCCCAGCAGCATGCTGCTGAGGTCCAGCATGTCCGAGATCAGCCGCTTCTGCGCCATCGCACTGTTGGCGATCACGCCCAGGCCCTTGTACATCGGGCTGGTGTTGTCGATGCGCTGCAGCAGCAGTTCGCTCCAGCCCAGGATGGTGGTCAGCGGGGTACGCAGCTCGTGCGAGAGCGTGGCCAGGAATTCATCCTTCAACCGCGCCATGTTCTCGGCCGCGCTGCGCGCCGCACGTTCGGACTGCAGCAGTTCCTCGCGCGCCATTTCGATCTCGCGGCGCTCGGTCACATCCGGACTGCTGCCCGCCAGACCGATGAAACGGCCCATGCGCGAGAAGCGCGGCCGGGCGTTCATTTCCAGCCAGCGCCATTGGCCATCGGCGCGGCGGCCGCGCACCAGCGCATGCATGGAGCGCTGCGATTTCAGCGCCTCCTGCAGTTCGTAATCGAACACCGAAGCATCGTCGGGATGCACCAGGCCACGCCAGACATCATCCGGCACGCGCTGCTCATCGCCTCCAAAAAACTCGCTGAAGGCACTGTTGACGAAGCGCGAATGGCCGCGCTCATCCAGCACCCAGACCGGCATCGGCAGGCCATCGGCCAGCGCGCTGAAGCGCGCCTCGCTTTCGGCCAGTTCCACCTCGATGTGCTTGCGGTTGGTGATGTCGAAGAACACCACGGCCACCAGAGGCTCGTCCGGCTCGCCCACGCTGACCGCTTCCACCGAGTACCACCGGTTCAGCGCGCGCGCTTCCATCTCGAACTGCCGTGCCTGCCCGCTGCGCGCCACCTCGCCATAGGTGCGGTACCAGTCGGATTCATGGCCGGGTTGCAGGCTGCTCATCCGCTGTCCGCAGACGTTGCTCAGCCCGGTATTGCGTGAAAAGGCCTCGTTGACCTCGACAAACCGGTAGTCCACACCCACCCCGGCATCGTCGAAGATCACTTCGATGATGCAGAACCCCGCATTCAGGCGCTCAAGTACCGTGCGATACAGGGCCGGATCCGGCGATGAAGCCAGGAAGGAGGCGCGTTCCAACGTAGAGGTGGGCAGGCTGGGCAAGGGCGTCAATGAGGCAACTGGCGAAACAGAGGAGGACAGGATCGGCCAACGCGCGTATTCGCAGCGTCAAGCGCCGTGGGTCGGGGGCGGCCTGGGTGAATTGGCGCCAACCGCAGAGGCGGAGCATACACGCGTGGATTGTCCCTCACCCGGATCAGGATCACACTGGGTGCCTGATCCCACTTGTGATCGCGACCCAGGAGTTGTCATGAACCGCACATCCCTGATCGCCGGGGCCCTGGCCGGCCTGCTGCTCATCGGCAGCGCCGCGGCGGCCCCGCGCACCGTGACCGACCCGCAGGCCCCGCGCGCCCTCAAGGCGGAGGGTCCTGTCCAGGTGACGTGGACCGACCCGGCCCAGTTCACCGAGATCCGCCTGAGCAACAACCGCTTTGAAGCCGAACGCGGTGACTGGGTGCAGCAGTTGGCCAAGTACGTGCAGACCACCGCCAGCAAGGCGCTGCAGCCCGGCCAGACGCTGGAGGTGACCTTCACCGACATCAAGCGCGCCGGCGATTACGAGCCGTGGCACGGCCCGCGCGCCAATGACATCCGGGTGATGCGCGATATCTACCCCCCGCGCGTGACCCTGACCTACACCCTGAAGGATGCACAGGGCAAGGTGATCGGCGAAGGCGAGCGCAAGCTGCAGGACACCGGCTACCTGCACAACATCGGCCGGCAGAGCGATACCGACCCGCTGCGCTACGAGAAGCGCCTGCTGGATGATTGGATCCGGCGCGATCTGCGCAATGAGGCCACGGCGAGTACCTGAGCCACCCCTCAGCCGGTGTACTCGCGCACCACCCGCTTCACGCCGCACGGCAGCTGGTAGGCACTGACCCCGCACAGCGGCGCCAGGGCCTCGATGCGCGGGGCATCGCCCCACAGCGTCACCGTGCTGCCGATCCCGGCCTGCGGCAGGTGGGTGAGATCCACGGTGAGCATGTCCATCGAGACCCGACCGATCACGATGCCGGACTGGCCGTCGATGCGCACCGGGGTGCCGTTGGGCGCGAACTGCGGGTAGCCATCGGCATAGCCGAGTGCCACGACGCCGACCCGGGTCGGTCGCTGCGCGACGAAGCGCGCGCCATAGCCGACCGGCTCGCCGACCGCGATGTCGCGCACGGCAAAGATTTTCGACCGCATGGTCATCACCGGGCGCAGCCGCTCGGTCAGCGCCGTATGCGCCGGCATCGGGTTGATCCCGTACAGCATCAGGCCCGGGCGCACCCAGTCACTGCGCACCTCCGGCCAGCCCAGCAGCGCCGGCGAGTTGCACAGGCTGGTCTGCCCGGCCAAGCCTTCGATGGCGGCGGCAAAGACGTCGGCCTGCTCGCGGGTGCGCGGGCTGTCCAGTTCGTCGGCACGCGCCATGTGGGTCATCAGCACCATCGGCCCGACATGCGCCAGCGCACTGAGCGTGGCGTGCGCGGCGCGGAACTCGTCCGGCCACAGGCCCAGGCGATGCATGCCACTATCCAGCTTCAACCACACGGTGAGCGTGGCGGTGGTCTGGAACGCGGCCACCGCCTCGACCTGCCACGGTGCGCCAACGGCGAACCACAGGTCGTGCTCAACGATCAGCGGCAGTTCGCCGGCATCGAAGAAGCCCTCCAGCAGCAGGATCGGACCGGTGATGCCGGCCGCCCGTAGTTCCAGCGCTTCCTCGATGCAGGCCACGCCGAACGCATCGGCATCGGCCTGCAGCGCGCGCGCGCAGCGCACTGCACCGTGCCCGTAGGCATCGGCCTTGATCACGGCCACGGCCTTGCCGCCTCCCAGTTCGCGTGCCAGCCGGTAATTGCTGCGCAGCGCGTCCAGATCAATCAACGCACGGGCTGGGCGCATGAACTCGGCTCACGGTGACGGACGGACGCGGCATGGTGGGTGTAGCGGAAGATATCCAGGCCTTCGGTGCTGATCTGCGGCTGGCGGGCATCCATCAGGTCGGCCAGGTAGCGGCCGGAGCCGCAGGCCATGGTCCAGCCCAGGGTGCCGTGGCCGGTATTGAGGAACAGGTTGCGGTACGGCGTGGCGCCGACCACCGGGGTGCCGTCCGGCGTGGCCGGGCGCAGGCCGGTCCAGAACTCGGCGCGCGACAGGTCGCCGCCGTCCGGATAGAGGTCGCGCACGACCTTCTCCAGCGTGGCGCGGCGGCGCGGCGAGAGCGACAGGTCGAACCCGCCCACCTCGGCCATGCCACCCACGCGGATGCGGTCGTCGAAACGGGTCACGGCCACCTTGTAGCTTTCATCCAGGATGGTCGAGGTCGGGGCCATCGCAGGATCCGTGATCGGCAGCGTCAGCGAGTAGCCCTTGAGCGGGTACACCGGCAGCTGCAGGCCCAGCGGCGCAACCAGCGACGGCGAATAGCTGCCCAGCGCGACGACGTAGTGATCGGCGGTTTCCAGCGTGCCGTCGATGCGTACACCGGTGATGCGGTCGCCATCGCTCTGCAGGCCCGCGATGTCCTGGTCGAAACGGAATTCGACCCCGGCATCGACGCACATCTGCGCCAGGCGACGGGTGAACAGCTGGCAATCGCCGGTCTGGTCGCGCGGCAGGCGCAGCGCGCCGACCAGCTTGTCGGCCACGCCCGCCAGTGCCGGTTCGTAAGCGATGATGCCGTCGCGGTCGAGCACCTCATACGGCACGCCGTACTGGGCCAGCACTTCGATGTCCTGCGCGGAGGCATCCAGCTGCTGCTGGGTACGGAACAGCTGGGTCGTGCCCAGGTCGCGGCCTTCGAACGCGATACCGGTCTCTCGGCGCAGCTCGTTGAGGCAATCGCGGCTGTATTCGGACATGCGCACCATGCGCGCTTTGTTGATCGCATAACGCTCATGCGTGCAGTTGCGCAGCATCTGCGCCAGCCAGCGGTACTGGTGCCAGTCCAGGCCCGGGCGGATCGCCAGCGGGGCATGTTCGGAGAACAGCCACTTGACCGCCTTCAGCGGTACGCCCGGCGCGGCCCACGGCGAGGTGTAGCCGAACGACAGCTGGCCTGCGTTGGCGAAACTGGTTTCCAGCGCCGGACCGGGCTGGCGGTCGACGACCGTGACTTCAAACCCGGCCTGCCGCAGGTACCAGGCACTGGTCGTGCCGATCACACCGCTGCCAAGGACTAGAACGCGCATGACACCCCTCCAACCCGATCATTCCCTGCGCAGGAGCACGCCGGGACCATAATTGAGGAAGTATAGTCAGCCGCAACCAATCAATTCGCCTGTTTTTCCAGCATCAGGCAGGGTATTGTCTCGCCAACATCCTCGAGAGGCTGACGCCGATGGCCACGCGCGCCCGCGAACTGGACAAGATCGACCGCAAGATCCTGCGCATCCTGCAGGCCGAGGGCCGGATCTCCTTCACCGAACTGGGCGAGCGGGTCGGGTTGTCGACCACGCCGTGCACCGAGCGCGTGCGCCGGCTGGAGCGCGACGGGGCCATCACCGGCTACTACGCCAAGCTCGATCCGCATTACCTCAAGGCCAGCCTGCTGGTGTTCGTGGAGATCAGCCTGGCCTACAAATCCGGCGACATCTTCGAAGAGTTCCGGCGCGCGGCGTTGAAGCTGCCCAATGTGCTGGAATGCCATCTGGTCTCGGGCGACTTCGACTACCTGCTCAAGGCGCGCATCAGCGAGATGGCCTCGTACCGCAAGCTGCTCGGCAGCACGCTGCTGACCCTGCCGCACGTGCGTGAATCCAAGAGCTACATCGTGATGGAAGAGGTGAAGGAAACCTTGACCCTGCCGATTCCCGATTGAGCCGGTCGCGTGCTGAGCTGCGTGGCTGAAACGCAAAAGGCGGCGCGCATGTGCGCACCGCCTTCGTTCATTGCGCCAAGCGCATCAGCGCTGCTGTTTCTGGTCCTGATGCTTCTGGTCCTGCTGCTTGCCGCCCTTCTGATTCTGCTGGTCCCACTGCTGCTGGTTCTGCTGGCCGGGCTTCTGGTTCTGTTGCTGACTGCCCTGCTGCTCCTGCGGCGTCTTGCCGGGACTGCGGTTCTGCTGGTTAGCCATGATTGCACTCTTCTCGAAAAACCTCGGGGGATGCGCCTGTGTTGCGGCGCGTGTACAGGGTCCCGCCGATCCGGTTAATCACAGGCGAAAAAACAGTGAGGCCTTGCGTTGACGGGGATGACTGCGCGGGCAGCGATGTAAACCATTCATGTTGCCGGCCTGCCACTCCAGCACTCAGGGCTTGATCTGTTGGCCGTCACCGCTGGGGACGGCGTCGTAATAGCGGCCGGTGCGGGTATCAAGCACGCGGTTCGGGCCTACCTGCTTGACCCCCGGAAGGATCCGGCCGTGGCGGTCGTAGACCTTGCTCTGCACGGCCGGACCCTGCATCGGTGCGGGCTGCGCCGGGCCTTTGCTTTGGATCGGGTGCGTGCGCAGTTGCTGCTGGGTCTGCGAGGACGACTTCACCGGGGCCATCCTGTCGGACAGGCTGTCGACCGGCACCGGTTGCACGGCCGGGGGCTGTGGCGCGCGCTGCGGCGTGACCACCGGCCGCGTCGCGGTGGGGGTGGGCGGCGGGCCGATCTGCGCGGCCGCGGTCAACGGCAGCAGCACCAGCAAGGCAGCGGCGAGGCGACGTGGGCGGTACATGGCGATCTCCCGGCGGCGGTTCAGGTCTTCACCATGCACCGCCACGGGTATCAGCACGATGAATGTCGCCCGCTTGGAACGCCCCGCCCACGACCCAATGTAGAGTGCATCCCCACGAGGACTGCCCATGACCGTTTTCGACCTTTCCCCGCCTACCGACGCCCAGCGCCAGGCCTTGGTGGCCGGCCTCAGCGCCGATGAGCAGCGCGTGCTGCTGCATCACGGCACCGAAGCACCGTTCTGCGGGGTCTTCCTGGACAACAAGCAGGACGGGGTCTACGGCTGCCGGTTGTGCGGCCTGCCGCTGTTCCGCTCCAGCACCAAGTTCGACTCCGGCACCGGCTGGCCGAGCTTCTTCGCGCCCTTCGATCCGGCCCATGTCCGCGAGATCCGCGACGCCAGCCATGGCATGGTCCGCACCGAGATCGTCTGTGCGCGGTGTGACAGCCATCTCGGCCATGTTTTCCCGGATGGCCCGCCGCCGACCCATGAACGCCACTGCCTGAACTCGGTCTCGCTGTCGTTCACGCCCAACGGGCAGGCCTATCCGGATCCGTTGCAGCGCGGTGGTGCGGAAGCCGAGCCGGCCGCCTGAATCCGGAAAAGTGTGACATCGAGCGACCGCCCCCCTTCAGAAAAGGTGTGAAGGGGCCGACATGGAGGTATCCCCTTCCCGCGTCGGCCCCATGCTCATCATCGTTGGACTTCTCGTCGTCATCCTCAGCGTGCTGGGCGGCTATGTCGGCGCGCACGGCAAACTCGGCGCGCTGTGGCAGCCCTATGAACTGGTGATCATCGGCGGTGCGGCGCTGGGCGCGTTCCTGGTCGGCACCCCGGTCAAAACCGTGAAGCAGACCCTGCAGGCCACCGTGGGCGTGTTCAAGGGCCCGCGCTACAAGCAGCAGGACTACATCGACGTCCTCAGCCTGCTCTACGAACTGCTCAACAAGGCGCGGCGCGAAGGCTTCATGGCGCTGGAAGACCACGTCGAGCGCCCGGCCGAGAGCAGCATCTTCGCCAATTACCCCAAGGTGCAGGCCGACCACCACCTGGTCGACTTCATCACCGATTGCCTGCGCCTGATGATCGGCAGCAACATCGAGCCGCATGAGCTGGAACCGCTGCTGGAGCTGGAGCTGGAGAAGCACCACGGCGAGGCGATGCAGCCGGCCGCCGTGCTCAACAAGGTCGCCGACGGCCTGCCTGGCTTCGGCATCGTCGCCGCAGTGCTGGGCATCGTGATCACGATGGGTTCGATCGGCGGGGAAATCACCGAGGTCGGTGCGCACGTCGCCGGCGCGCTGGTCGGTACCTTCCTGGGCATTCTGCTGGCCTATGGCTTCGTCGGCCCGCTGGCCTCGGCCGTGGAAGCCCGTGCCGAACAGGACGCGCGCATCTACGAATCGGTCAAGACCGCCCTGCTGGCCTGCCTGCGCGGCTACAACCCGAAGATCGCCCTGGAATTCGCCCGCAAGACCCTGCCGTCCAACGTGCGCCCGGGGTTCAGCGAGTTCGAACAGCACCTCAAGACGGTCAAGTAAGGCAGCGCCATGGCCGAGACCAAACCCACCGTCATCGTCCGCCGGGTCAAGAAGGCCGGCCACGCCGCGCACCATGGCGGTGCCTGGAAGGTGGCCTATGCCGACTTCGTGACCGCGATGATGGCCTTCTTCCTGGTGCTGTGGCTGATGGCCGCCTCCAGCAAGCCCGAGCGCGCGGCGATCTCCGAGTACTTCCGCAACCCCAGCCCGCTGGCCGGCAGCAGTTCCACCCCGGCCCCGGGCATGGCCGGCCCGGGCGGCGCCAGTACCTCGATGATCAAGCTGGGCGGCGCGACCGACATCTCGCGCGGCAACAGCAACGATCCCTTCCAGAACCAGCAGGCCTCCAGGCCGGTGCCGCAGGAAGACGAGCGCCAGCGCGAAAAACGCCAGCTGGAAGCGCTCAAGCAGGAGCTGGAAGAAGCGATCAGCAAGAGCCAGGCACTGGAGCCGTTCAAGGACCAGCTGCTGCTCGACCTCACTCCCGAAGGCCTGCGCATCCAGATCGTGGACAAGCAGAACCGCCCGATGTTCGACATGGGCAGCGCCTCGCTCAAGCCGTATACGCGCGAGATCCTGCGCGAGCTGTCGCAGTTCATCAATCACGTGCCGAACCGGATCAGCGTCACCGGCCATACCGATATCACCGCCTACAACGCCGCCCACGGCTACAGCAACTGGGAGCTCAGTGCCGACCGCGCCAACGCCGCCCGGCGGGCACTGCTGGATGGCGGCATGACCGAAGACAAGGTGACCCGTGTGGTCGGCCTGTCCTCCTCGGTGCTGTTCGACAAGACCCAGCCGGACAACCCGATCAACCGCCGGATCAGCATCGTGGTGATGACCAAGGCGGCAGAAGCGGCGGCCCTGGCCGGTGCCGGGCAGGAAGTGGCGCTGTCGCCCACCGCTGCCGACGCCGATATCCAGGCGACGCTGGCGCCGGCTGTCGCGCCTTGAGCGGCGCGGCGGCAACTGCAGAGGGAAATTCAGGGAATCCGTGGAGCCGGCCGGCGGCCGGCACTACAATGGGTCTTCCCTTTTGTAGATAGACGGCACTCATGTCCAAGCAGTCCAAGGCCAAGCGCGACAAGCGCAAGAAGCAGCAGCCCAAGCGTCCGATCAACCGCCTCAACGCCCAGCAGCCGGTGCAGAACCATGCCGTGCTGACCAACGAAGAAGGCCAGGTCGTCGCTGCGATCGGCCTGCAGGGCACCGAGTGGCTGCTGGCCATCGGCGGCCAGACCATGGGCAACGCCGACAACCCGGTCCCGATGCTGGCCATGCTCAAGCACCTGTCCAACGTCCAGGAAAAGGAAGGCCGCAAGGTCAACCTGGAGTACTCGACCCAGCTGCAGCAGCTGATCGACGACCTGGCCGCTGACGAAGGCAAGACCGCCGACGAGTACCTGTCGCAGCTGGTCTCCGAGTTCGAAGGCGTGGAAGGCGAAGGTGACGACGAGGCCGAAGACGCCGAGATCGTGACCGACGCTGCTGCCGAAGCCGAAGCCGATGGCGAGCCGGCCCCGGCCGCCAGCGACGACAAGCCGCAGGCCTGAGCCACGGCGATCCGGTGACGGTCTATATCGACGATGCGGTACATCCCTGGCGCGGCGAGCGCTGGGCGCATCTGATGGCCGACACCCTGCCCGAGCTGCACGCCATGGCGGCGCAGCTCGGGATTCCGCGGCGGGCGTTCCAGAACCGCCGCAGCGGGGCGCATTACGACGTGCCCGCCCCCTTGCGCCTGCAGGCCATTGCCCTGGGCGCACAGGCCATCTCACGGCATACGGACCGTGCGCTGGTCAAAGCCGTGATCTCAAACGCGCGCGGCCAGTATCAGGCGTAGGTGCCGACCGTTGGTCGGCACACGCAGACCGCAATCGCGCCCTCAGAACGGATCGCTGCCCGGCCGCACTTCCACGCCCAGCAGCGAGCACAGCGCCAGCATCGCATCGTCATCGCGGTTCAGCGCCATCCACCCGGCCAGGGTGTCATTGCCGGTATCCACGCTCCACAGCGCGTAGTTGTGCTCGCGCAGGCGGTCATGGGCGGTGCCCATCAGCATCGGGGCATCCACCCCGGCGGCGAAATCCTCATCGTCCAGGTCGCCGCCCCAGTCGATCTGCAGGTTCCAGCGCGCGGACAGCTCGTTGACCGCCGACATCAGCGCATCGGCATCGCTGCGCTCCACCTCGAACCCGGACTGCCAGGCGATCGCCGCCATCATCGGCGGCAGCCAGTCGGCGTCCTCATCGATGCCTTCGCCGCTCTCCAGCAGCGCCTCGCGCCAGCGGTTGAACTGCTGCAGGGCCAGTTCTTCATCGCCCGGGTTGATCAGCACGAACAGATTCCAGATCCGCGCCTCGAAATCGTCCTCGTCGAAATCGCGTTCCTCTTCTTCGAAGTCGAAATAATCGCTGTTGTCGGGCATGGCCGGTATTCCTGGAGACAGGGGCGCATTCTGCCGTGCAAGGGCGTTGGCAGGAAGCGAAATTCGGCGCAGGGCCCGCTGCGGTTTATCCTGTACGGCAGAAGGCGGCCTTGGTGGTCGTCAGCATCCTGTGACCATGAGCGATACCCCTCCCGATCACCTGGCGATCAACCCGGCCAGCCCCTTCCACGATGCCGCTGCGCTGGAGCGCGGCGTGGGCATCCGTTTCAACGATGTCGAGCGCGACAACGTTGAAGAGTATTCGGTCAGCGAAGGCTGGATCCGCGTGCAGGCCGGCAAGGCCCGCGACCGCCGCGGCAACCCGATGACGATCAAGATCAAGGGCACCGTGGTGGCCTACTTCCTGGATCAGAAGCCGGACGCCTGATCCCACGGTTGCCGGAGACGCCTGATCCACGTGTGCCAGGGTAGAGCCACCCCATGGGTGGCTGCCCTTCGTCCCGGACGCGTGGGTTCCAGTGGGTCCGCGCAGCCACCCATGGGGTGGCTCCACCCGTGGCACGGTGCGGCCTCAATCGCGTTGCCGCGTCTCCAGCAGATCCAGATTGCGGATCAGCCTGCGCGAGATCTCATCGGAGATCTTGCCGCGCCGGGTCAGGCGGAACAGCTCTTCGCGCTCGGCGGTGAGCCCGGCGGTGCGCAGCTGGCGGTAGCCCTGCTCCATCCGCTTCACCTTGTCCGGATCGGCATCCGGCCCGGCGTCCTTCTCCAGGTTGCGCTGGTACAGCAGGCTCACCCGTGAGGCGGCGTCGTTGTAGAGCTGCACGTTCTCGGTGGTCTGGTTCTGCACCAGCTGCTGGCGCGTGCGCTCCACACCGGCCAGCGCGGCCTTGGCGGCGAGCTTGCGGGCAAGATCCTCTTCCTTGCGTTCGCCCGAATCGGCCGGCAGTTCCAGCCCTTTGAGCAGGCGGGGCAGCGCGATGCTGGCGCCGACCAGCGAGATCAGGATCACCGCCGCGGCCAGGAAGATCACCAGATCGCGCGCCGGGAAGGCACTGCCATCGGGCAGGAACAGCGGCAGCGTCAGCACGCCGGCCAGGGTGATCGCACCGCGCACACCCGCCACCGAGGTGGCCACCACGATCCGCCAGGACGTGCCCTGCCGCGCCTCGCCACGATGGCGCGCGCGCAGCAGGCTCCAGCGCAGCGACAGCCACACCCAGGCCAGGCGCAGCAGTACCAGCGCCAGATTGATCACCACCACGTAGACCAGCAGCCACCACGCACTGTGATGCCCGCTTTCGCTGACCGTCTTGATCGCGCGCTCCACGATGCCCGGCAGCTGCTCGCCGAGCAGCACGAACATGATGCCGTTGAAGCTGAACTGCAGCATGTTCCACACGGCCGTGCGCTGCACGCGCATGCTGCCGGACACGCGGCCGCTCAGTTCCACATAGCTCATCGTGATGCCCGCAGCGACCGCCGAGAGGATGCCCGAGGCGTTGAACTCTTCGGCCAGCAGGTAGGCCGCGAAGGGAATCAACAGGTTGACCAGCAGCGCCGCGCCCGGCTCCTCGCCGAAGCGCCGCCACAGCCAGCGCTGGAAGGTGGACACGCCCAGCGTCACCGCGACACCGATCGCCAGCCCGGCCACGGCCACCCACAGGAACGTCAGCGAGGCGGTCGCCAGCGAGAACGAGCCGGTCATCACCGCCGCCACCGCGAAGCGGAAGCAGACCAGGCCGGAGGCATCGTTGAGCAACGACTCGCCTTCCAGGATGTGCATCAGCCGTTTGGGGATCGGCGCGCGCGAGGCGATCGAACTGACCGCCACCGGGTCCGTCGGCGAGATGATCGCGGCCAGCGCGAACGCCACCGCCAGCGGCATCACCGGGATCATCCAATGGATCAGGAAGCCGGCCCCGATCACGGTGAACACCACCAACCCGAAGGCCAGCTCCAGGATCACGCCTTTATCGCGGAACAGGCCCTGCTTGGGGATGCGCCAGCCATCCAGGAACAGCAGCGGCGGCAGGAACAGCAGGAAGAACATCTCCGGCTCCAGCGCGTGGCCGCGGTTGAACACCCCGGCTATGACCGCGCCCAGCCCGATCTGCACCAGCGGCAGCGGCAGCGACAACGGCAATACGCGGACCAGGTAGCCGCTGGCGACCACCGCCACCAGCATCGCCAGGACGACTTCAATGGTATGCATGCATTTTCCAGTAAGCAGCGCGGGGGAGGCTGCAGGCAGCCGGCGCCGGAAACAGGAAAAAACGTACCACACGTGCGCCGCCACGCGAATGCGCGGGGCGCGCCAGGCTCAGTTCGCGGACAGCACGGCACTCATGCGGCGCGCTGCTGCGCGTCGGCGCCGTCGAAGCGATAGATGTCCATCGCCAGGAAGCCGGCATCAATCCCGGCATCGATACGCTGCGCGCCGAGCGCATCGCCACCGGCCGCGCCCATCGCGACGTGCAGCGGTTGCAGGTGCTCGTCGCTCGGGTGCGCCTGCACGGCGTACGGGGCCTGACGGCGATAGTCCAGCAAGGCGGCACTGTCATCGGCCTGCAGGCGCTGTTCCACCCACTCGATGAAGGGCCGCACATACGGCGCTTCCTTGCCGTCCGGGTAGCTGCGCCAATCGTGCAGGTTGTGGGTGATGCTGCCTGAGCCGATCAACAGCACGCCCTGCTCGCGCAGCGGTGCCAGCGCGCGGCCCAGTGCGAACTGATGGGCCGGCCCGAGCAGGGGCTGGATCGCCAGCGGTACGACCGGGATGTCCGCCTGCGGGTACAGAAAGCGCAGCGGCACCCAGGCACCGTGGTCGAGACCGCGCTGCGGGTCGATCGCGGTCGGCAGGCCGGCCGCGGTCAGCCGCTGCGCGATCTCCTGCGCCAACGCGGGGTCGCCCGGCGCCGGGTACTGCAGATCGAACAGCGCCTGCGGAAAACCGCCGAAATCATGGAGGGTCGGCGGCTGGGCATGCCCGCCCACCGCCGGCTGATGGGTCAGCCAGTGCGCCGAGGCCATCACGATCGCGCGCGGACGCGGCAGGCGCGCCGCCAGGGCCGCCAGGCGCTCGCCGACCAGACCGGGGTTGAGCGCGGTCATCGGCGAGCCGTGGGAGATATACAGGGAGGGCAAGCGGGACATCACGGACTCCAATAGCGCGACGACGGCCCTGAGCTTATTGCGCGCAGCCTTACCAATAAATACGATGTATCGACGCTGTTTATTTCGGAAATAGAAACAATGGACACTCTGGATGCCATGCGTGTGTTTGTCGCCGTGGTCGAGCGCAACGGCTTCAGTGCCGCCGCGCAGGCCCTGGACCTGTCCACCGCGGGAGTGACCCGGCAGATCGCCGCGCTGGAAAAGCGCCTCTCGACCCGGCTGCTCAACCGTACGACCCGCCGCGTGAGCCCGACGAGCACGGGCGCGGCCTATTACGCCGAGTGCGTGCGGCTGCTGGCCGAGTTCGATGCGCTGGAGGCCGGCATCAGCGCGCAGGCCCTGGAGCCCTCGGGGCGGCTGCGCATCAACGCGCCGGTCAGCTATGGCATCGCCCGGTTGGGCCCACTGCTGGCCGGCTACCGCGCGCGCTACCCGCAGGTGGAGCTGGACCTGTCGCTGTCCGACCGCCTGGTGGACATGGTCGAAGAAGGCTACGACGTGGCGATCCGCATCACCCGCCAGCCCAGCCCGGCACTGATCGCCCGCAAGCTGGCCGACGCGCAGATCAGCCTGTGCGCGGCGCCGGCATATCTGGATGCGCATGGCCGGCCGCAGCAACCCGAAGATCTCGCCGCGCACGAGTGCCTGCAGTACAGCTACTGGGGCGGCGGGGATGCGTGGCAGCTGCAGGGGCCACGCGGGGAGGTCTCCGTGCCGGTACGTGGCGGTGTGCGTGCCAACAACGGCGATGTGCTGCGCGAGGCCGCGATCGCCGGGATGGGCATCATCGTGCAGCCGGATTTCCTGGTCGCCGACGCGCTCGCCGACGGGCGGCTGGAGCGCGTCCTGCCGGAGTGGACGGTGCCGGGCATCGGCATCCATGCGGTATACACCAGCCGCAGCCATCTGGCGCCGAAGGTGCGCAGCTTCATCGACTACCTGGTGGAAGCTCTGGGCGGATGATGCGTGGCGGCGGCCGGGCAACGCCCGGCGCACTACGCCTCCACCGCCTCCAACTGCGCGATGACGTTGGCCAGCGGCATCGGGCGGCCGAGCAGATAGCCCTGCACCTGGTCACAGCCGTGCGCAGCCAGCCACTGGTGCTGCCCGGGGGTCTCCACGCCTTCGGCGATGATGGTCAGGCCCATGCTGTGCCCCAGTGACAGCAGTGCACGGCAGATCGAGGCATTACGCGGATTGGTTTCCACGTCGGCCACGAAGCTGCGGTCGATCTTGAGGATGTCCAGTGGCAGGTGCTGCAGGTAGGACATATTGGAATAGCCGGTACCGAAGTCGTCCAGCGAGATGCAGATGCCCTGCTCGTGCAGCCGCTGCATGGTCTGCTTGGCCTGGCCGGGTTTGCGCATCAGGCTGCTCTCGGTCAGCTCGACCTGCAGCGCACCGCGGGCCAGCCCGTATTCCTGGCTGGCGCGGGTGAACTCGGCCACCAGGTCGCTGTTGAAGAACTGCACCGCCGAGACATTCACCGCGATCGGCAGGTCCCAGCCGGCATCGACCAGTTGCCGCTGTGCCTGCGCGGCGGCGCGGATCACCCAGCGGCCCAGCGCCAGGATCAGGCCGGTGTCTTCGCACAGCTGGATGAACTCACCCGGTGGAATGAAACTGCCGTCGGCCTGCGGCCAGCGCAGCAGGGCTTCCAGCGCGGCTGGACTGCTGTCGCCTGCGTGGCAGATCGGCTGGTAATACAGCTCGAACTCGGTGTCGATCGCGCTGTGGATGCGCCCGGCCAGGCGCAGGCGTTCGGACAAGCGTGAACTCACCGTCGCGTCATACCAAGCGATCACGTTGCCTTCGTCGCGCGCCGCATGCGCGGCCTGCGCGGCCATGCCGATCACCTGCTCGGCGGTGCTGGTGTCGGTGTCGGCCTTGACCGCCACGCCAATACGCGGCTCGAACTGATGCAGCCAGTCCTGCCCGCGCACCGGCTCGGAGACGGTCTGCACCAGCGTATCCAGCGCAGTCTGGCGTTGATGGTCGTCGCGGATGGCGAAGATGAAATCCTCGGCCGGCTGGAAGGCCAGCAGCCCATAGCGCACGCCGAGCCCGCCCAGGCGCTTGGCCATCGCCTGCAGCACCACGTCGCCGACCTCCCGGCCGAGCGTATCGGCGACCAGCTGCAGGCCACGGAACTGCACGTAGGCAATGGTGTACGCCCCGCCCTCCTCGTCCAGCTGCGCGGCCAGCGCACGCGTATTGAGCAGGCCGGTCGCCGGGTTATGGGTGGCGTGATATGCCAGATCGCGCTCGTAGGCCAGCCGCTCGCTGACATCCTCGGCCAGCACCAGGCAGGCCTGGCGACCGTCGAAATCCAGCCGGGCCAGATGCGCGCGGACCTCGAACACGGTGCCGTCCTTGCGCTGGTGCAGGCGCACCTGCGCATCCTGCACGTCGCCGATGCGGGCCTGTGCAATCGCCCCGCGGATCTCCTCCCAGCCTTCGCGCGGGCGGATATCCAGGATGCTCATCGCCAGGAATTCATCGCGGCTGTAGCCGTACTGGCGCACCGCCGCTTCGTTGACTTCCAGGAAGCGCAGCGTGTCCGGATCGAACACCCAGAACGGCGCCGGGTTGCGGTCGAACAGCAGCCGGAACTGCCGCTCGGCCTGCTGCACCCTGGCCAGCGCATCGACCCGCTCGCTGACATCGGTCAATGCACCGATCATGCGGCGCTCACGGTCCACCACCGCCACCCGCTGGCCACGCGCGGACACCCAGCGGATCGCGCCCCCCGGCAACACCAGGCGGAACATTTCATCGAGCACGCCGCTGCCGGCAAACGCGGCGTCGAAGGCCTGCTGCATGCGTACGGTATCTTCGTGGTGCACGCGTGCGAAGAAATCGGCGACCGGCAGGCTCTCGATGTCGATGCCGAAAATCTCGCGCGCCAGCGGTGACCAGCGCAGCAGGCAGGCATCCTCATCCACGTACCAGGTGCAGACCTTGCCGACCTGGTGCGCCATGCGCAGTTCGGCATGGCCGGTGCGCAGCTCCTCGCTCAGCGTGTCCTGATCGCGGGTGGCACGGCGCAGGCTCACATACACCGCGCCGAACAGCGCCCAGTACAGCAGGTAGACGCCGATCGAGGCCTGCACATACGGCCACCATGCTGCCAGCACATCGCGCCGGCCCAACCCGGCGTAGACCGCCAGCGGGTACTGCGCCAGCGTGCTGAGGCTGGAAATCCGCTCGATGCCATCGACCGCGCTGATCTCGGTCCCCAGTGGGGTCAACGCGTCCCGGCGCAGCAGCTCGCGCTTGGCCAGGCCGAAACGACGCCCCACCACCCCGGCCGGGTCCGGACTGCGCGCCAGCACATAGCCATGCGGGTCGGTGATGGAGATCACGCCGGCATCGCCGGTGTCCATACCGCCGATGATCGACTGCAGTTCGGCCGTGCGCAGCCGCGCCAGCAGCCAGCGGTCGCCGCCCATGGGCAGCGCCAGCGGCAGGATCCACTGCGCGGCATCCAGCGCTTGGGGCGGGCCGAGGAACACCTGGCTGCCGTGGCCGCGGTTGTCATCCACCGCCCATAACGGCAGCTGCAGGTCGCCACTGCCACTGGTCAGGGCGCGCCCGTACTGGTCGACCACCACGATGCTGTGCAGTTCTGCATGCCGCTGCAGGGCGCCGGCGATGCTGGCATCGAGCAGATCGGGAGCCTGCGCCGGCACGCGCTGGAACAGCAACGCACCATCCCGGGAAATGCCCTGCATCACCCGCTCCAGATTGCGCAGCTCCAGCCGCAGCAGGCGCTGGGCGCCGGTCGCCAGCGCCGAACTCTGGCGCTGCGCGGCTTCCTGTCGGCGCTGGCCATCATTGACCAGTGTCGCCACCAGCCCGCCAGCCAGCAGCGCGCCCAGGGAAACCCCCAGCCACACGAACGTCCGCAGTGGCCGCGCCAGGGCACGGTTCAACGCGGGCATCGCAACCCTTTTCCCGAACGACAGGCTGACTTCATCTGTACACGCTTCCTGGTTTCCCCAAACCTGAGCGGCCGCTGCCCGGGATTCTTGACGCCATGATCGTCACGCGGGCGCCGACGGGCGCGCGCGGAATCCGTGCCGTACCAGCATGCACGAGCACGCGCAGGACGGGAAGCACCACAATAGGCCGTTCACCTCGGTGAATCCGGGGACGGGCAGATCCGGTACCCGATGCCGCCGAAGCCGGCATAACCGTGCGCCCGGGACAGGATTAGACTTGGATGTTTCCGTTGCAGAGAAGCTCAATGTCCAAGCTGCGCCGCCCCACCCTGATGCTCGCCATTGCCGCCAGCCTGTCGCTGAGCCTGGCCGCCTGTGACCGCCAGGCGACTGCGCCGGCCGCGGCCGCGCCCGACGCCGCTCCGGCCGAACCGGCCGCGCCCAAGCCGCAGCTCGGCAGTTTCGGCTTCGACGCCACCGGCATGGACCGCAGCATCGCCGCCGGCGATGACTTCTTCGGCTTCGCCAACGGCACCTGGGTCAAGAACACCGAGATCCCGGCCGACCGTTCCAGCTACGGCAGCTTCAACGTCATTTCCGAAAAGACCCTGGCCGACACCCGCGCGATCCTCGAAGGCGCCGCGGCCGATACCAAGGCCGAGGGCGAGACCAAGCTGATCGGCGATTACTACGCCGCCTTCATGGACGAGACCGGCATCGAGTCACGCGGTGCCGCCCCGGTCAAGCCAGCGCTGGACGCCATCGCGGGCATCGGCGACAAGGCCGCGCTGGCCACCGCGCTGGGCGGCACCCTGCGCGCCGATGTGGACCTGCTCAACGCCACCAACTTCTACACCGACCGCCTGTTCGGCGTGTGGGTCTCGGTGGATCTGCTGCAGCCGGACCGCACCGCGCCCTACCTGGTGCAGGGCGGCCTGGGCCTGCCGGACCGCGACTTCTACCTGCAGGGCGGCCGCATGGCCGAGATCCGCAAGCAGTACCAGGCGTATATCGCCCAGGTGCTGCAGCTGGCCGGCGTCGCCGATCCGGCGGCCAAGGCGCAGCGCATCCTCGCGCTGGAGACCAAGATCGCCCAGGCCCACGCCACCCAGGAAGACACCAACGACGTCGCCAAGGGCGCCAACGCCTGGAAGCAGGCCGACCTGAGCGCCAAGGCGCCGGGCATGGACTGGAGCGCCTTCCTGGCCTCGGCCGGCCTGGACGCCCAGCAGGACTTCATCGTGTGGCAGCCCAAGGCCGTGGCCGGCATTTCGCGCCTGGTCGCGACCGAGCCGCTGGAAGTCTGGAAGGACTACCTCGCCTTCCATGCTTTGGACCGCGCCGCCCCGTACCTGCCCAAGTCGTTCGCCGATGCGCGCTTCGCCTTCCACGGCACCACGCTCAACGGCACCCCCCAGCAGAGCGAGCGCTGGAAGCGTGCGGTGGATGACAGCAACCATGCCGTGGGTGAAGCGATCGGCAAGCTGTACGTCGAACGTCATTTCGACCCGGCCACCAAGGCCCGTGCGGACGAGATGGCCAAGAACATCATTGCCGCCTTCGCCAAGCGCATCGATGCGCTGGCGTGGATGTCGCCGCAGACCAAGGCGCGTGCCAAGGCCAAGGTCGACGGCCTGACGGTGGGCATGGGCTACCCGGACAAGTGGCGCGATTACACGGGCCTGGAGATCAGGCGCGATGACGCGCTGGGCAATGCCGAGCGTGCAGAGCTGTTCGAGTACCGCCGCAACATCGCCAAGCTGGGCAAGCCGGTGGACCACAGCGAGTGGGCGATGCTGCCGCAGACCATCAATGCGATGAACGTGCCGCTGGAAAACCGCCTGGTGTTCCCCGCCGCGATCCTGCAGCCGCCGTTCTTCGACGGTGCGGCCGATGATGCGGTGAACTACGGTGCGATCGGTGCCGTGATCGGCCATGAGATCAGCCACGGCTTCGACAACGCCGGTGCGCTGTTCGATGAGACGGGCAAGCTGCAGAACTGGTGGACGGCGGAAGATCTGAAGAAGTTCAACGCGGCCGGGGATGCGCTGGCGGCGCAGTTCAGCAGCTACAGTCCGTTCCCGGGGGTATCGGTGAATGGTCGTTTGACGCTGGGCGAGAACATTGCGGACGTGGCGGGTCTGTCGACGGCCTACGATGCGTATCAGTTGTCGCTGCAGGGCAAGCCGGGCCAGACGCTGGAGGGCTTTACGCCGGATCAGCGGTTCTTCCTGGGCTTTGCGCAGGCGTGGCGCAGCAAGGCGCGCGAGCAGGCGTTGCGTAATTCGCTGTTGACGAATGTGCATGCGCCGGGGCAGTTCCGTGCGTTGACGGTGCGCAATCTGGATGCGTGGTATCCGGCCTTCGAGGTGAAGGAAGGCCAGAAGCTGTATCTGGCGCCGGAGAAGCGGGTCAAGGTGTGGTGAGGCTTTTCATCGCGCTTTGCTGAGATGAAAGAACGGGCGCTTCGGCGCCCGTTTTTTTTGCTGTAGAGCTACAGAGCTACAGAGCTACAGAGCTGCAGAGCTGGAGCAGAGCCACGGCTGGGGTTTGCGTTTGCGCTGGTTTGGGCGGGCATGGGTGGGGTGTCGGGACCCGCTGCAAGTCCCGCTCCGCGGCCCGGCCCAGCCGCTGGCGGCTGTGCGTTCAGTCGCATGCGAGGCAGTGCCTCGCAAGCAATGCGCCTTCACCCAAATAAGCTCGTATGCCGCCATCCATGGCGGCATACGGTCCCGCCACCCCACCCATGCCCACCTTCTGACAGTGGGCTGGTGCGCGCGGGGAAAAGCTGGCGCTGGCTCCGCAGCTGCGACAGTGAGTACGTTTGTTTTGCTACCCAGATTCGTTCTGTAGTTTTGCTGCTCGGCTTCGTCGAGCAACACAGCGCCGCTTTGCTGCTCCGCTTTGCTGCTCCGCTTTGCTCCTCCGGGCTTCCGCACTTCTGCACTTCTGCACTTCTGTGCTGCTTCGCTGTTTAGCTGTTTAGCTGTTTAGCTGTTTAGCTGTTCAGCTGTTCAGCTGTTAGCCGTGTAGCCGTGTAGCCGTTTAGCTCTTTAGCTGCCCAGCATCGTCACTCTGATCCACTGGTTGGCACTGCTACTCAGTCTGCTGCTTAGCCCTACTTCTCCGCGTTTGTGCAGCGCTGCTACTCCGCGTTGCCGCGTGGTGCTGTTCGCTGGCTTTTGACCTCAGCATGGCCACCAGCCAATTGTCAGGGGGCGGGCATGGGTGGGGTGGCGGCATACGAGCTTACTTGGGTGAAGGCGCATTGCTTGCGAGGCACTGCCTCGCATGCGACTGAACGCACAGCCGCCAGCGGCTGGGCCGGGCCGCGGAGCGGGACTTGCAGCGGGTCCCGGAAGCCTGCACGTGTCCGACCTAACCATCAGACACAGGCACTCGCGAGTACCGACCAACGATCGGCACCTACCGCTTCAAGGCCAATCAGCAAGCACGCCAGCCGGCACATCCATACGCGTGCATGCGCGCGTCGCCAGGCTATCCTGCAGGGCACGTCGGAACAAAGGCGCCATGCCTCTCAACATCACCGCAGAGGCACGCGACTGCGCACGCTGCATCGGCGTGCGCGCCAGCATCGTCGTCGCCCAGTCCGGCAACAGCGCCGCGCCCGCACCGAGGAACAGCTCGCGCGACAACCCCGCCATCGGTACCGGCAAGCGGATGCCGGACAACACCGCCAGTACTTCTTGCGAACGGGCATCGAACACCAGCCCGGATTGCTGGCGCGCGAAGTACGCGTCGACCTCCGCTTCCGAGGCGGGTACATCGGTGGCGCCGAGCGCCTCGGCCACGCGCTTGTACTCGCGGTAATACCGGTCGGCGACCGCCGTGGGCACGTCGCGGCAATAGCGTCGGCAGCCCTGCAGGAAGCCGTAGGCTTCGGTGACGTGCACCCAGGTGAGCAGCGCCGGATCGTCGGCGGAATACGCGCGGCCGTCGGCGGTGTGCCCGCGTACCTGTGCATGGATGCGGGTCACCTTGGCGATCAGCGCCTCCACTTCCGCGCTCGGTGCGTACGTGGTGCCGGCGACGAACGCGGTGGTGCGGCGCAGGCGGCCCACCAGGTCATCGCGGAAGTTCGAGTGGTCGTACACCCCGGCCAGTGCCAATGGATGCAGGGTCTGCAGCATCAGGGCACACAGGCCGCCGGCGAGCATGCCGGGAAACTCGGAGTGCACGCGCCAGGTGATGCTGTCCGGGCCGAACCAGCCGGGATCGCCCAGCGGATGGTCGTAATCGATCCCGCTCTGGCCGCGGGGGAAGGCGCCCAGCACCCAGCGGCGGATCGGGGCGGTGGCAGGGCGGGCAAGCGAACGCAGCAGGGAAGACATCAACAGTACCGAGGGCGGAGCGGACCGGCGTTTCGCGCGGATGCGTCAATTCTGCGTGATACCGCCGGGGCTGGCGAGGGCACGGTGGCGCTGGGCCTGCGCATTGTGCAACTGCAGCATGAGAACCGGCGTCCGCGGCCTATTTACCCGGTGATTTACGTGCCGCAGTGCGCAAATCCGCTGCGAGTTTGCCCATTCAGGCAGGAATGACGCCGGATCTTTGCGCTTTGCCCATTGCCAAGCGCCGTGAAAGTGCTAGAACTGGACGTGCCACAACGTCGTCCAATGCGCTGCCGCACGTTCCAGAAGGAGCTCGTCATGATCGCTTTGTTCAAAGGTTTGGGTTTGCTGTTGCAGGACAACGAGCTGTACAGCAGCCCGTTCGAAAAACAGGTCGCGCATTGGCGTAACAAGAGTGAACAGCAGATCCGCGAAGAAGTCGCGGTGCTCGCCAAGGCCAAGGGCCAATGGCTGATGGCCTCGATCGTCGGGTGGCAGGCGTCCTCGCTGCTGATCCTGGGCCTGATCAGCAACTACCTGTGGAAGGATGACTTCCATATCACCTTCACCCGCGTGGTGATCGTGTTCGGGTCATGGGTCTCGATCCTGTTCGTGATCTGGTTCATGGCCAACATGTTCGATCACACCGCCGGCTTCGAGCGCTGGATGAAGGCCTTCAACAGCCGCGCCCGGATCACCTCCGATGCCGATACGGTGGAGTGCGTGGCCGAAGCGCTGGACATGGCCCATCACTATCCGGAAGTCCTGGATTACAAGCAGGCCGTGAGCGCCAAGCGCGAGCTGCGCCACGAGGACATCCGCATCATGCGCGAGATCGGCCGGATGAAGCAGCACACCGAACTGGTCGGGCAGCTCAACCACGTCGGCGAGCAGCCCAACGGCACCAACCTGCATCTGCAGCCCGCGTTCTGACCCTACTGAAAAGCGGGGGGAGCCACGATGCCACCGTGATCATTCACGGTGGCATTGTTCTTTCTGGACTGCGCTGACGCAGTGCCGGAAGCCGGCCGGCAGCCCGGCCATCTGCTCGGTCTTGCCGACCGCCACTGCCAACCGGTGCAGAGGCGGATAGGGGCAGTCGGTGTCCTTCCCGCAGCGCGCGTCCAGCACCAGGTAATGGCAGTGGCCGCTGCTGCTGGCGATGCAATCGAAGTTGGCCACCCCGTTGTCGACCGTGGTCTTGCTGTACAGCGTATCCACGCCATTGGCGCGGATGCGGGTGACGGAGGTGTTGCTCGATTGCTGGCAGGCAGCCAGCACCAGCACGCAGAGACTGACGAGAACGGCGATACGCATGGCAGGCTCCAGACGAAAGAAAAGGCGCGTTACATCCCGCGGAACAGACTCATGAAGGGCTGGCTGACATTGAGCACTTCGGCGCGGTGCTTCAAGCGCAGCTGGCCGCGGCCGGTGTCATCGCGGGTGACCGCGGCGACGGCTTTCATGTTGACGATGGTGGAGCGGTGGATCTGGCGGAACCGTTGCGGATCGAGCGCATCGAGCAGTTCGCGCAGTGAGGTACGCAGCAGGCTTTCGCCCTGCTCGGTGACCACGGTGGTGTATTTGCTGTCGGCACGGAAGTAGATCACGTCTTCGAGCATGATCAGCTGCGTGTCGCGTCCGTTGCTGGCCGTGATCCAGGCCAGTGGCGGCGCGCTTGAGGCGGCGGCGGGCTGATTGCCGAGGCGCTGCAGCAGCTGCTCGAGCATCCCGCTGTCCGGTCGGCCCAGCTGCATGCGGGCCAGGATCCGCTCGCGCGTGGCGAGCAGACGCTCATCGCTGACCGGCTTGAGCAGGTAGTCGATCGCGCCTTGTTCGAAGGCATCGATCGCATACTGGTCGTAAGCGGTGACGAACACCACCTGGGTGCGCGGGCTGATCTCGGGCAGCGCGCGGGCCACCTCGATGCCGGTGATGCCCGGCATGCGGATGTCGAGCAGGGCCAGGTCCGGCTTCAGCTCGGCCAAGCGCTCCAGCGCACTGGCGCCATCCTCGCATTCGGCCACCAGCCGCAGCTCGGGCCATAGCCGCTGCAGCTGGGCGACCAGCGACTGGCGCAGCAGGTCTTCGTCTTCGGCAATGAGTGCATCAAGCTGCATGGATCGCCTCCCGGGCATCGCGCGGCAGGGTGATCGTTGCCGCCACGCCGCTGGGGAAATTGGACACGATGGCCACGCCGGCGCGCTCACCGCAGGTCAGGCGCAGGCGCTCGCGCAGGTTCTTCAGGCCGATCCCGGTACCGCTGGTGCCCTGCCCGAAGCCGAGGCCGTCATCGGCCACGGTGAGGGTGACATGGTCCTCGAAGGCGCGCGCGATGATCCACACCGTGCCACCACCGGGCTTGGGTTCCAGCCCGTGTTTGATCGCATTCTCCACCAGGGTCTGCAGCGCCATCGACGGCAGCGGCAGGCTGGTCAGCGCCGGCGGCACATCCACCTGCAGGGCCAGGCGTGCACCCATGCGGATCTTGAGGATTTCCAGGTAGGCCTGGGTGCGCTCCAGCTCCACGCCCAGGGTGGACATCGATTCGTCCACGCTGGGCAGCGAACTGCGCAGGTACTGGATCAGGTGCCCGAGCATCTGATCCGCGCGCGGTGGATCGGTGCGAGTCAGCACCTGCGCGTTGGCCAGGGTGTTGTAGAGGAAGTGCGGCTCGACCTGGGCATGCAGCAGGTTGAGTTTGGCCACCGAGAGTTCCTTCTCGGTCGCTGTCTGCTCGGCGGCGGCCTGCTCATCGCGGCGCTGCTCGGCCACCCGACGGGTGATCGCACGGCCGACCGCTTCGGCGTTCTCATGGTTGCTGCCTTCGTCGACGGCGAGCAGATCGGCCCAGACCCCGGCATCGGGCTCGAACAGCAGCGTCACGCTGCTGGTGCCCTGCCCCGGCGTGACCGTGGCGAGCACGCTGTTGCGCTTGATCGCCAGCCGCGCAGGCAGGTTCCAGCGTGACGGTGGGCGGCCGTTGTAGGGATCCACGCGGCGTACGTAGGCACGGACCTGCAGGCTGCCCGGAGCGCTTTCGATGTCTTCCACCCGCGGCAGCTCGGCGATGGCGGCTTCGACCAAGGCGAAGGCGGGGCCCGCATCCATTGGGACCTCGATCTGGCGCCGCTGGCGGCTGGACAGGGTGGCCGCGTCCAGGCGCCCGGCCGCATGCTGGACCCGGCGAATATGGGCGATGCAGCTGCCCAGGGCCGTCACCATCACGAACAGGGCCAACAAGCCGAACACCCAGCCGGGGCCTTCGTCCATGCCATGGAAGAAGCCACTCCAGACAAACCCCGCCACCACGATGGCGGCGGCCCAGGCCAACAGAATGCGGAAGATCAGGGAGAGGCTGGCGAACACGGCGGCGTCATCACATAGGGAGTGAGGCGAGCATAGCCCTGCCGCGAGTGCGAACAAGCGGCATGCGACGAAGGCGGGGTTTGGGGGATTGAAGCCGGCCGCTGGTCGGCTGCGTTGTTTCCCGGCCGTGCTGCTGGGGAGGCCGGCCAGCGGCCGGCTCCCACATTTCCGATCATTCAAGCGAGGAGCCGGCCAACGGCCGGCACTACTTCCGCTCGGCGGCGCTGGCGTCACGCGGGGCGCGGAACTGGGAGTCTTCACTCCAGTTCGGCCAGGCGCGCGAGTTGGCCAGCTGGTTGCCCAGCGTGTACAGCACCTCCAGATCGCGCGAGGCACCGGCGAAGGTCCAGTCCGGCTGCCATTCGTCACCCTGCTGGTGATAGCGCTTGGCGGTGTAGTCATCCGACGCCGCCTTGCCCGCGGCGACGCCGCCTTCCACCCAATCCTGGCCCGCCGAGTACGACACCGCCGGCACGCCGCGCTTGGCGAACGGGAAGTGATCGGAGCGGAAGAACAGGCCGGCTTCCGGCTTCGGATCGGGGGTGTAGCGGATGTCCCAGCCCTTGGCGACGTCCTTGAGCTGGTCCAGCAGTTCCAGCTTGGCCGAGCCGTAGATGCCGAAATCACGCGACGGGCTGAAGGGCGCCATGCCATCCATGTTGATGAGCGCCACGGTCTTGCCGAGCGGATACAGCGGGTGGCTGGCGTAGTACTCCGAGCCGAGCAGGCCCTTTTCCTCGGCGGTGACGGCCAGGAACAGCACCGAACGCTCCGGACGCTTGGCCTTGGCGAAGCCGCGCGCCAGCTCGACCAGCGAGGCGGTGCCGCTGGCGTTGTCCAGCGCACCGTTGAAGATGGTGTCGCCGTTGGCGTCGGGCTTGCCCACGCCGATGTGATCCCAGTGCGCGCTGTAGATCACGGTCTCGTCGGGATGCTTGCTGCCTTCCAGGCGCGCGGCCACGTTGTGCGAGGTGATCACCTCGGTCTTGACCGCGTACTTGGCCGAGAAGGTCTCGCCCTTCAGCTCGACCGGCTTGAAGTCGCGGGTCTGCGCCTGCTTCTTCAGCGCCTCGAAATCCAGGCCCGAGCGCTTGAACAGTTCCACCGCCAGATCGCGCTGGATCCAGCCTTCCAGCAGCGGATGCGCTTCGGCCGGGTTGTCGCGGACCACGTCGAACATGGTGTTGGTGTTGGAGCCGGCCACGGTGGCCCAGCCATACGAGGCCGGTGCGGTCTCGTGCACGATCAGCACACCCAGGGCGCCCTGGCGCGCGCCTTCTTCGTACTTGTAGGTCCAACGGCCGTAGTAGGTCATGCCCTTGCCGTCGAAATCGCCCTGGCCGGTTTCGAAGTCCGGATCGTTGATCAGCACGACCGCGATCTTGCCCTTCAGGTCCACGCCCTTGAAGTCGTCCCAGTTGCGCTCGCCGGCTTTGACGCCGTAGCCCAGGAAGACCAGCGGCGCGTTCTTGATGTCCACCTCGCTGGCACCGTTCATGGCGGCACGCACGGCGATTTCCTTGCCCTGGCTCAGCGTCTGCGGCGTGCCCTTGCTGCTCAGCGACAGGCTCGGGGTGCCGACGATATCGCCTTTGAGCAGCGGCACGGCCTGTGTCCACAGGCGCTTGCCGTCCTTGAGGTCGCCGCCCGGCTGCAGGCCGGCCGCGGCGAACTGCTTGCTCAGGAAGGCGATGGTCTTTTCTTCACCGGCCGTGGCCGGCGAGCGGCCTTCGTAGGCATCGGAGGCCAGCTCCTTGACGTCGGCGGAGATCCGCGCGCCGTCGAATTTGGGCGTCGCCGCCATCAGGGCGCCAGACACCGACAGGGCCAGCACGCTCAGTACTACTCGCTTCATCGCTCTCTCCACAACGGGACCAAACCTGGACCCCGAGTGTAGGCGATGCCGCAGCTGGACAGGCGCCGGGCCAAGGCCCGGCGCCATCGTTTACCAGTTCGGATCTTCTGCCGGCTTGGCCGCCGCGGCAGGCTTGGCGGCACGGACTGGTGCCTTGCCGCTACCCGACGGCGCCGCAGCGGTCGTGGCCGGCTTCACCGCACCCAATTGCTTGCGCAGTTCAATGGCACCCAGGCGGAAGCCTGCGCCGCCGAGATCCGCACCTTCTTCCAGCGTCCCGTACGAGGTCTGCGCGGCCACGCGATCAATGCGGATCGTGCAGCACGGGGTCTCATTGCGCCCCAGCGAGCGGCCGGTCTGCGGGTCCTTCAGGGCCTCGCCCAGCATCACCGCCTGCCAGCGCTGGCCGACCTGCAGGGCGTCGCCGCCCTGGCTCAGCACCACCTGGTCACCGCTCAACGATACGACCGAGACCGGGAAAATCTCGGTGATGATCGCGGTCCCGATCTGGCCGGACAGCGAATCCATCATCGTCGCGGCCATGCCTTTGCCGTCCACCACACGCGGCAGCGTGCTCGGCCCGGTCGAGGCCAACTGGTGGTCGAAACTGTCGGACATCACCACTTCACCGGTGGCCGCGTTTATCAGCCGCAACGTGATGCGACCGCCGCCGGAGTACGAGCTCACCTGGCGATCGGACATGCGCAGCTGACGCACGCTGCGCGGGTACTCGAAACGCTCGATGCTCGGAATCAGGATCAGATCCGTCGCCAGCTGCTGGCCCAGGCGTGCGGTGTCCTGCAGGCGCACGTTGCCGCTGTTGATGTGATCGATCTCGGCCTGCATTTCATCGCCGAACTCACGATCGAGCACGATGAAACGCTTGGTCTGGGTCAGCGTGTCGGACAGGCGTGCACGGATGGCACGCGCCACCTCTTCGCTGCTTACCCGGCCATCGCCGACGGCATAGCTACCCGACCGGACGTGCGGCAGGGCGACGACGATCTTCGGCCGGCCCTGCTCGTCCGGTGCGCGGTACTTGGCGATGTCGGCACGGATGCGGACCTTCCAGTAGCTGCGCATGGTGCGATGGCTGACGTCGGACTCGTACGAACTCGCCCCCCGCTTGGCATCGACCTTCGCGCTTTCCTTGTAGCTTTGCTTGACGCTGGCCGAAGCCGAACCGCCTTGTCCGCTCGCGTCGGCCTGCGCCTGTGCCGAGCCACTGGCCGACGCCGAGGCGGCGTACGTGAAGCCGGCATCGCTGGCCCGCACGCGTTCAATCACTTCCTCATCAATCTGACGGATTTCCTCCTGCGAGAGGATCTCGTAGCCCAGCACGGCTCCCTGCGACGCCGCGATCGCCTGCTGGGCGAAGGCATTGGCCTGGAGGCTGCCGACGTGGTGACCGTCGACATCGACATCCAGACCGGCGCGGAGCGTCTGCATCTGGCTGGCGACACGGACGCCGTTGACCTGCGCCACGGCCGACTGCAGCGCAGCCAGTACAGCCAGTTCCGGCGTGCTGCCGATACCGTCGGCTTCCCGCGCGACCTGGGTGGTGCCGCCGAAATCAGGCGTACCGCGCAACGGCCCGGTGTCGGCATTCGCAGCCGAAAGCACCTTGGATTCAGTCTTGCTGGCAACCTCGTCCACCGGCGCCTCCTGCTTGCCGCACGCGGCAAGCAGGGTAGCGGCGATGGCCAGGCTCAGCAGTCGGGTAGAAATCTGCATGCGTGGCCGTCCCGGATCAGTTCAGGCCGTCGAGCATCGCATCTACATTGCCCGGCACCTTGATCTTGCTGGCGCGGGCGAACGTCATCGCCGACTTGGAGGTGTCGTACAGGCCCTTGAGGTAGCCCGGGGATTCCTTGGCGACCCACGCACCGGCGACCAGCTTGCGGCCCAGCGTGGCCATCTGCGCCGCGCCGAGGTTCTTCATGCCACCGGCGAAGTTGCTGGCTTCGCCACTCAGCTTCTGGCCTTCAGCCGCCGAGGCGATCAGCGAGACCAAGCCTTCGGTGTAGTACTGCTTGGATTCGGCGCTGAGTTCCGGCTGCGCGGCAACGCGCTCATCGATCGCCGCTTGGGCGGCTTCGCTGACGGACACGGACTTCTTCATTTTGCTCACGTCCACCGCACCGGACGACAGCGCCTGACGCTCGGCTTCCAGCAGCTGCACCTGCTCGGCCAGACCGAAGGCCTTGGCGAAGGAGGTCTGCGCGGCCAGCGAATGCGACTGCGACGCGACAAAACGGCGCACCAGTGCATCCTGCGCGGCTTCGTCCGGGGCGCCGGCGGCGCTGGCTTCGGTGGCGGTCGCGCCGCCGACCAGACCCTTGAGCTTGCTCAACTGAGCATGCGCGGGCGCGGCGAAGGAGGCAGCGACGGCGAGTGCGATGACGGTAGTACGGATCATGGGATGGGTCCTGTGTGAGGGAAGAACGCCCGTGCAGGCACGGGCGAAAAAAACGATCTGGAGGCAATGGGGCGTGCGGCGCACCGATGTTCGCCGCACGGCGTCAACGAACGGCTTTGACGTTCAGCTCGTTGATCATCTGCTGGGCGGCCTGTTCGGCAGCCTCGCGCAACGCATTGGTACGGGCGACGGTTTCGTTCGGGCCCAGGCCGGCGTACTGCACCGGGCCGACCGAAGAGACGGTGCGCGGGAAGCGGCCGGTCACGTCCAGCACTTTGCCGGTCACCGTGACGTACACGCGGGTATTGCCCGAGGCCGGATCGCGGTCACGCATGCCGATATCCAGGGTGCCGACCGCGATGTACGGAATGTTCGCGGCGCGGATGCCGTTGGCGGTATCACGCAGGGTGGCGGCAGACAGGTCGTTGCCGGTGCTGAAATCCTTGCGGATGCGATCGATGCTGAGCAGGCCGCCGCTTTCGCCTTCGACGTACTCCGCTTCAACCACTTCGTAGCCGGCGCTGCTGAAGGCACCGGTCATCGCGGTGTTGACCTCGGCGGCGTTGGCCACCTTCCAGCTGATGGTGTCGCTGCGCGCAGTGGTGCTGCCGCCGCTGGTCACCGACACCGACGCGTTCTGGTTGACGCTGCCGTTGGTGCTGACCGAGTTGCCACGGAAGGAGTCGCCTTCGCGGGTGTTTTCGTCATAGCTGCGGCTGGCGTCAACGCGGCGGTATTCCTTGTCCTGGAACGACTGCACGGTGTCCTGCGAGCGCGCCATGAACAGGAAGGTCAGCAGCGAGCGTTCGTTGCTGCGTGCGCCGGCCACGGCCGAGCCGGCATCCAGCTTGGTCTGCAGCAGCGTGGTGTTGATCTCGGCGCGAACGCTGATCGTGTAGGTCTTGGCCTTCTTGTCCTCGTTCTCCGACAGGGTCACGGTGGAGAGCACGAAGCGGTCGATCTCGCCGATGAACTCCGGACGGCGCGACTCGAACAGGCGCAGCTTGGCCGCGCCCGATTCGGCGATATAGGCTTCCAGTGCGTTGACCTTGGCTTTGTTCAGGGCCTGGGCACGGGTATCGGCGCTCAGGCGCAGACCATAGCTGGCCGAGCCCATGCCGCGGGAACTGGCGGTCTGCGCCGCGACCGGCGCGGTGACCATCAATGCAATGAGAATCAGCAGTACAGCACGAATCAACGACATGACTTGATCAACTCCTGGAGGGCCTGGATCTGTTGTTGCAGGGGGCGTCCGCCCGGCTTCTGCTCATCCAGCCAGGCGCGCGAATCCGCCCGTTTGGCAGCAGCGCCAGCGAACGCATCAAAGCCGGCCAACACGGTTTCGTAGTTGGCCGACCACTGGTCCACCCGCCACTGCGTGACCGGCACCACCTTGGTGGCACCCTTGCGCAGGGGCTGGTCGAAATACACCTTGCCGGAGAAGGGCTCGGTCACCTTTACCTGGAAGAACGCGCCGAACAGCATCGTCTTCATGGCCGCGGTTTCATTGACGACGCCGCTCTTCATTGCGTCGAGCGTCAGCGTGACCACGTAATCGGGTTCGGGAATCTTGAGCTGATACACCTTTCCGTCGGCAAAGCGCGCGGCCATCGCACCGCCGATCGCTTCCCCGGTGGCCGGTGGCAACAGGCCGATACCGGTGTTGGACGACAGCGTCTTGGACAGCTCATGGGCCAGCGTGGCGCGCAGGGTGCCTTCCATCGCAGGGTCGGGCAGCTTGACCCGGGCCGCATCGGACAACGTCACCCCACCCACCTGCAGCCGCCGCATCGAGGCGTTGGGAAGCTGCGCGTTGGCCAGGGTCTGTGCGAGTACCTGCGGCAGTGCGGTGGCAGCAGTGCCATAGAGCAGATCGGCGATGATCGCGTCGATATCCCCTTCGGACGGGCGGTCGTCCTGCAGGTCGATACGCTGCAGCGTCACCGGGTAGGAGGCGATGACCTGGCGCTCGCGGAAATCGAAGAACAGCGCCTGCAGTGCCACCTCCACCAGCACCTTGTACTGCTCGCCGATCGGCTCGACCGAGACCAGTTCACGGTCCAGCGCCGCGGCGAGCACGGTGGCGCTGGTGGTGCCATCCAGCTTGGCAAGCTGGTCGCTGATCAGCTGCAGGTGACTCGGCGGCTGGCGGCGCAGGGCACCGGCAAGCTGTTGGTTCAAGGCCTCCGCACCGCGCCGGTCGATGACCCGGGTGCTATGCGGCGCAACCTCGCTGCGGGCAGCCTGCTCGCCGGTATAGGCGAAGCCAGCCCAGTACGCCTGCTGTACCTTGTCGGCCGCATGCGCGAACGGGGTGATGAGGAACACGCACAGCAGCAACCACGCGCGCATCGCGCGTGGCGGTTTCTTCCCTGACGGCATCAGCCTTTGTCCCTGTGGTTGCTGACCGGGGGTCAGCCCCAGTCATGCTTGTGAAGGGCGCAACGATAGCCGCAACCATGCAGACCGACAAGATGAGATTGCGTCAGCCTTGTGCCAGAGCCTCCGCGCGCGCCTGCAACAGCGCGCGTTCGCGGCCGTTGGCGGTCAGCGCTGCTGCCCGCTCGAACGCCGCCCGTGCGTCGGCCGCACGGCCCAGCTGGGCCAGCAGGTCGCCCTGCACTACGGCCAGCGGCGCATAGTCGCGAAGGCGCGCATCAGCGCTGAGCTGCTCGACCAGCGGCCAGGCCGCCGCAGCTCCCTGCGCACGCGACACGGCAACGGCCCGATTGAGGTCCACCACCGGCGAAGGCTGCACCTGCGCAAGCCGCGCGTAAAGCGCCGCCATCCTTGCCCAATCGGTGTCTTCGGCGCGGCGTGCGCGTGCGTGGCACTCGGCGATGGCCGCCTGCAGTGCATAGGGATCGTCACCACCACCGAGCGCAATCGCCTGCTGCAGGGCCGCCTGGCCACGAGCGATCTGCAGCCAGTCCCAGCGCGTGCGGTCCTGGTCGGGCAGCAGGATCGGTGTGCCGGTCGCATCGGTGCGCGCGGCGGTGCGCGATGCCTGCAGTTCCATCAACGCGAGCAGCCCGTGCACCTGCGGCCAGGTCGGCAGGCGGCTGGCCAACACGCGGCCGAGCCGCAGCGCTTCATCGCACAAGGCCGGGCGCATCCAGTCGTCGCCGGCGCTGGCCGCATAGCCTTCGTTGAAGATCAGGTAGACCACCTCCAGTACCGAAGCCAACCGCTCCGGCAAGGCGGCCTGGCGCGGCACGTCGAACGGGACCTGCTTCTGCGCCAGGGTGCGTTTGGCACGCACGATGCGCTGGGCGATGGTCGGCTCCGAGGCGAGGAACGCGCGCGCGATCTCCTCGGTGGTCAGCCCGCCGAGCAGCCGCAGCGTCAACGCCACACGCGCATCGGCGGCCAGCACCGGATGGCAGGCGACGAACATCAACCGCAGCAGGTCATCGCCGATATCGTCTTCCAGCGCACCGCTGTCGTCCGGCGCCGGCAATGGCAGCGGCTCCAGCGCACTGCCGTACTGCGCATGCTGGCCGGCGACGCGCTGGTGCTGGCGCAGCACATCGATGGCGCGGTTGCGCGCGGTGGTCATCAGCCACGCTCCGGGATTGTCCGGCACGCCCTGGCTGGGCCAGCGCTCCAGCGCGGCCAGCCAGGTGTCCTGGACCAGCTCTTCGGCACGGCCGACATCGCCGCCAAGCAGGCGGGTCAGGCGGGCGGTCAACACTGGCGATTCCATGCGCCAGATCGTCTCCAGTCGTTGCGTCAGTGCCGTGTCCATGCGGCCGATCAGAGCACCGGTGCGGTCGGGGCACAAGCCGCACCGCGGCGTGCCGTCACCCGGGTTCGCCCTCCATGTGCGCGATCTCCCACAGGTGCCCATCCAGGTCCTGGAAGCCGCGCTGGTACATGAAACCGTAGTCACGCGCGGGCTGCGGCTCACGGGCACCGGCCTTCAGCGCCGTGTCCACCAGCACATCGACCGCCTTGCGGCTCTCGGCCGACAGGCAGGTGATCACCTCGGTCTGGCGGCGTGCATCGCTGATCGGTTGGGTCGTGAACTGCGCGAAGAAGGTCTCCACCAGCAACATCACAAAGATGCTGTCGCTGATGATCATGCAGGCCGCTTTCTCATCGGTGAAAGTCGGGTTGAAGGTGTAGCCGAGGGCGGCGAAGAATGCCTTGGAGGCCTCCAGATCACGCACCGGGAGATTGACGAAGATCATCTGCTGCGTCGCGTTGGACATGTGGACGGTTCCTGTTGAGCGGAAGAATCAAGGCTGCTTCATGCAGTTGACCATCCACGGCTTGCCGTAGCGGTCGATCAGAAAGCCCCAGCGATGGGCCCAGAAGGTTTCGGTCATCGGCATCTTGATCTCACCCCCGTCGGCCAGCGCCTTGAATACGCGCTCGGCCTCGTCGATCGAGTCGACCTCGATGTTGATCGTGGTGCTGCCCTGACCGTCCGGCGACGGGCCATCGGCGGCCATCAGCACCGCCGAGCCAACCTCCAGCTGGCTGTGGGCAACGTGGTCCAGCGTTTCCGGCGGCATCTCGCCACAGCCCTCCTTGCTCTCCATCGGTGGCATATCGCGGTACTTCATCTCCGAGGTGACCTTGCCGCCGAGCACCTGCGCGTAGAACGCCATGGCCTCATGGGTCTTGCCGTTGAAGCCGAGGAACGGAATCAGTTTCATGGGAATGCTCCAGGCATGCGGGATGGATTAATCGGCCGTGCCGATCTGGTCGCGCAGACGTTGTTCCTGCGCCTGTAATTCAGGAGTGAAGGCATCGCCGAAATCCTCGGCGCTGAGAATCGGGCGGAGCTCGACCACATCGCCCGGGGCGAACGGGGCGCGCTTGAGCCATTCGGTGGCCTCGTCCAGCGAGCGCACCTGCCAGAGCCAGAACCCGCAGACGAGCTCGCGCGTTTCAGCGAATGGCCCATCGATGACCCGCGGCGGTTCGCTGCCGAACGCCACCCGGCGGGCGCGCGAGCTCGGGTGCAAGCCCTCGCCGGCCAACATGATCCCGGCCTGGACCAACTGCTCGTTGTAGGCGCCCATGGCGCGGATGTCCTGCTCGGTGGGCAGTTGACCGGCCTCGGTGGCCGGCGTCGCCTTGACCAGTACCATGACTTTCACGGGGTGCTCCTGTGTGCCAGCCCGTAACCCGGGCCGTTCACTGGATACAACGTGCCCGCGGGGCGGAAATCGACACGCCGCACGGATGTATTTTTCCGCCCCTGAACAGGGCGCCGCTGCGGCGCTGCAACACGTCACGGGCGCGGGCTGGGGCATCATGCGGATTCCCCCGCCCACCCCGGTCCGGCCATGCAATTTCTTCTGCTGATCTATATCGACGAGGGCCTGTTGCAGGCCCTGCCCGGCGACGAATACGACCGCCTGATGCACGACTGCCTGCAGCACGCCGACCGGTTGCAGGCCGAGGGCACGCTGGTGCTCGCGCAGAAGCTGGAACCGGTCGACAGCGCGCGCACCGTACGTGTGCGTCAGGGCCAGACCCGGATCACCGATGGCCCGTTCGCCGAGACCCACGAACTGCTGGCCGGCTTCAACCTGATCAACGCGCCGGACCACACCGAGGCGATGCGCATCGCCCAGCAATTCCCGTGGTCGCGTTTCGGCAGCATCGAGGTGCGGCCCCTGGCCGACATGGACGCCGAGCGCGTGCGCGTCGGCGCCTGATGTCGCTCAGGGAAGCAGCGTGATCTTCAGATCGCGCGGGCCGACCGCCTCATTGCCACTGTAGTCGCGCGCACTGGCACGCAGGATGTACTCGCCGGCCGGCAACGCATCCGGCTGCCATCGCCCGGTCTCGACCAATCCGTCACGCACGGTGTTGGTGACCAGATAGCGGAACCGGGTGACCGCGCTGCCATGCACGGTGATGCCACTGGCCGGCGCATAGGCCACGCGGGTGGCGCTGTCTTCGCGCGGCATCCGGTTGAACACGATGTTGAAGCGCGGCTGCTCGTAGCCGGCCAGCGGCTGGCCCTGTGCGTCCAGCACCTGGTAGCCGACCTGGTACAGCCCCAACCGCCGCCGTGGCAGGTTGCGATCCACCTGGTCCCATGCTTCCACCACGATCTGCACGCCCGGGCCCTGGCGGGGGATCGCAACGCGTCCGTCGGCACCGGCCTTGATCGGCTGGTCCAGATCGTCCAGCACGGCGACCTCGGTGATGCGCGGCGCGAACGTATCGGCATAGCCGGTGAAGCCCAGCGCCACCGCATTGCGCTCGAAGCCACTGGCGCCCACGCTCAGGTGGACATGCGCCATGCGGTTGATGCTGCCCAGCGCTTCGCCGGCGGCGAAACGGGTGCCGCGACGCACGCGGATGCGCTCCAACGTGCCGTCCTCACCGAACAGCGGCTGCCAGCGCGCATCGAACGGACGATCGCGCGGGTCACGGCCGACCTTCATGTGGATGTACTTGAGTCGGCCCAGTGACAGGCCCTCGGCCTGGCCACCGACCGACCACGCCGCGAACGGCGTATCGACCTTGCCGTCGGCAATCGCCAGCACCGGCTGACCGACATCGCCGCGGATGTCGAAGCCACCGTGCAGGTGGTGGCGACTCTCGCCCTTGAAATCCCCGCGCACTTCACCCAGCGTGCCGACCACCTCATGCCACCCGTCCTGCGGGGCCAGTGGCCACCGGCCGGCGGTCTGCGGCAGCGGTGCGTCCGGCGCCGGGCCGATCAGCGCCGGCGGCGCGGTCTCTCCTGTCGCCAGCGCATGCAGCCGGTGCACACGGTAGGAAGCGGCATCGGCCAGGTACAGTCCCCCCTCGGCATCCAGCGCGAGCGCGGTCGGCCGGGCGAAGCGCGGCTGCGGCGGCACGCCGGCCAAGGCCAGCTGATGATCCTGCGCCGAGATCTGCACCACCTTGCCGTTGATGTCGCTGGCGTAGATCACCCCGTCGTGGGTTACTGCCACGGACAGGGGCCCACTGAGCAGACCACCGTCGGCCACGCGCGTGCTCAGCGTGCCATCCGGCGCAAGCTGGCGGATCGCGTTGTTGAACAGGTCGGCGATCAGCAGATTTCCCTGCGGATCCAGTGCCAGCGCCACCGGCGTATCCAGGCGGGTGCCCGCGCCGATGCCCTCCATCAGCCCTGGGCGCTCGCCACCAGCCAGGGTATGCACACGGCCATCGGGCTCGATCACGCGGATGCGGTCGTTGTAGGTATCGGCCACATACACGCGGCCACCGGCGGCCACCGCCACCCCCATCGGTCCATCGAACCGCGCCTGCGCGGCTGGCCCATCGACGAAGCCCCGCTGGCCATCCCCTGCCAGCGTGCTCACGGTGCCGTCCACCGCGATGCGGCGGATCACGTGGTTGCCGGTGTCGGCGACGTAGACGTTGCCGGCCGCATCCACCGCAATACCGGAGGGCGTGTTGAACTGCGCCTGCAAGGCAGCCCCATCGCGCCAGCCCTCGCCCTGCCCGGCCAGCGTGTCCACGCGGCCATCGGGATGGACGCGGCGGATGCGGTTGTTGTCGCCGGCATCGGCGATGTAGACCACCCCGTGCGCGTCCACCGCCAGTCCGTAGGGATCGGCGAAGCGCGCCTGGGCGGCGGGGCCTTCGGCGCTGCCACCGACACCGTCGCCGGCCAGCACGCTGAACTGCGGCGTCCAGCCGAGCACGGTCGCCACCGGGCCCGGCGGCGGCGCGGGCGCGGCCGGTTCGCGCAGGAAAGTCCATGCCAGGGCCGCCGCCATCAGGGCTGCTATCAGCACCACCATTGCCCATCGTCCGCGCGTCATCGCTGTCCTTGCCTGCTGCTGTTCGGAACACGACCTTAGCCGCTCGTGGCGTGCCTGCAAACCCTGCGCGGCGACAGCGACCTGTGTGGATGCCTCGTTCCTGTTTCAATACGGGCTGACGCCATGGACGGACGTACCGCATGAAACCAGTGATGTGCGGCACAGCGCGTGCCCAGCGCGGACGTTCCGCCCTGAAACGCCGCGCTATTTCGCCGGCGTTTCCACCTTGAACCCCATCGCTTCGCGGTAGCGCACGTACAACGCGCTGACCTTCTCCACATACGCCAGCGTCTCGGCATACGGCGGCACGCCCTTGTAGCGCGTCACCGCACCGATGCCCGCGTTGTACGCGGCCGCGGCCAGTACGCGGTCACCTTTGTAACGTCGCAGCAGCGCCTTCATGTAACGCGCGCCACCGCTGATCGACTGCTCGGCCGAGAGCGGATCGGCCACGCCGTATTCGGTGGCGGTATCGGGCATCAGCTGCATCACGCCCTGGGCGCCCTTGGGTGAGATCGCGCCGGCATCGAAGCCACTCTCGGCATGCGCGATCGCGCGCAGCCAGGCATCGTCCACGCCGGTGGCTTTGGCTGCCGCCTTGAACTGCTTGGCATGCCGGTTCAACTGCGGCGTGCCGACCTTGCCCAGGCCTTCGTGCGCCGGCTCGCCCGGGGGCGTGGCCACGGTGAACTTCAGGAACACGCGCGAGCCGGGCAGGTTGCGGGTGGAGTAGACCAGCGCACCGTCCTGCTCACGCTCATACAGCGTGCCGCTGAAGACGCCCATGTTGCCCCACAGGTTGGGGGTCTGCACGGCGTTGTCGTCGATCTGCTGCGGCGTGCATCTGGAGCCCGGTTCCGGTGCGGTGGCCAGGCTGACCGTGTTGCTCTGCACGCAGCGATAGACCGTGCGCGCCGATGCCAGGCCAGGCAACAGCAACGACACCAGGGCCAACGCGGCAGGCAGGGTCGGATTCATCGGGCTCGGATCGTGGCACGGAAGGGTGCGGCGCGATGATCCGGCCGGGGGCGCGAACCGAAGGTGAATACCGGGTGGCTATGCCGGCAAGCGCCGGCGACCTGCCCAAGGGTGACGGATTCAACCCCTAATGGAGCGTCCCGCCTCCTATCCGGCCCGTCCCGGCGCGCGGCATTGTTTCAATCCCCGCGCACTGATGGTCATATAGCGGCTCGGGGCGGTGAGTCCCCTGGCCCGCCGGGCTGCCATGGAACCCCTTTTCGACTAGGCATCGAGGTCTGCTTGAACCGCGTCAGGATCATTGCCGTCACTGTAGTGCTCGCCCTGCTTGGCGCCCTGGTGCCGATCGCCACGGTGTTCTATTTCACCTGGAGCCGCGCCAGCGAGTTCGAACAGGTGCGGCTGCAGACCACCGCCGAGCGCACCCTGCAGCGCGCGCACCGCGCCTACGAGGGCGCGTTGAACACCCTGCGTGAACTCAACCGCAGCACCCTGGTGCCCTGCTCGCCCGAGCACCTGCAGGTGATGCGCGGACTGGTGATGCGCACCCACTCGGCCGAGCAGATCGGGTACTTCGAGAACGGCCGGCTGGCCTGCACCTCGTGGGGGCCGATGGACCCCGGGGTCGTGCAGCCCCCACCGACCTATGTCACCGCCGAGGGCGCCGGCATTACGCTGGACATCCGTCCGCTCGCCGGCACGCCGCAGCAGCCCTTGATGGCCCTGAGTTACGGCCACTACGACATCCTGATGGATCCGGCGCGGTTGATCGATGTGATCGTCGATCCCAACGTGCGGCTGGCCGTCGCCAGCCCCGACGGACGGCTGATCGCCCAGCAGGACATCCAGGACCAGGCCCTGCTGCAACGGCTGTTGCGCGAGCCGGCAAGCGGTATCGAAGGGCAGACGCTGTATGCCACCGCGCAGGACCAGGAATGGCTGGCCATCGCCACCGCCCCACGCACCGATCTGGTTGCCGCATTCCGCCACCAGATCGGGCAGTTCATTCCGCTGGGGGTGCTGGGCGCGCTGGCGGCGATCGGCGGCGTGGTGTGGCTGTCGCGGCGGCGGCTGTCGCTGCGAGGCGAACTGGCCACCGCCGTGCGCAGGCGTGAGTTCTTCATGCACTACCAGCCGATCATCGAGCTGGATACCGGCATCTGCGTGGGCGCCGAATCGCTGGTGCGCTGGCGCCGTCCCGACGGCAGCCTGGTGCGGCCGGATCTGTTCATCCCGCTGGCCGAGGAGGCCGGGCTGATCGAGGCGCTGACCGACCAGGTCATCGACCACGTGATCGCGGACATGCGCGCGTTGCTGGTGCAGGACCGCAGCGCGCACATCGCGATCAATCTGGCCGCCGAGGATGTCAGCAGCGGACGGGCACTGAAGGTGCTGAGCACCAAGCTGCACGGGACAGGCATCCATCCCCAGCAGATCTGGCTGGAGGCGACCGAGCGCGGTTTCATCGATATCCGCCGGGCGCGCACCAGCCTGGCCAATGCACGGCGGATGGGGCACTGCGTGGCGATCGACGACTTCGGTGTCGGCTATTCCAGCCTGCAGTACCTCCAGCAACTGCCGCTGGATGCGCTGAAGATCGACAAGTCGTTCATCGATGCGATCGGGACCGACAGCGCCACCAGCCCGGTCACCTCGCACATCATCGACATGGCCAAGACCCTCGGGCTGTTCACCGTGGCGGAGGGCGTGGAAACCCCGGCCCAGCTTGCCTACCTGCAGGCGCGCCAGGTGGAGTTCGGGCAGGGCTGGCTGTTCTCCAAGGCCCTGCCGCCGGCCGAGTTCATCGCGTTCCACCAGCAACGTCAGCAGCAGTACGGGCAGGCACCGGAGGACATGCAGAACCCCAACAGCGACACGCCGGCCTGAGCCGTTGCGTTATTCCGCCTCCAGGCCGGCCAGCGTCATCACCCACGCCGGTACCTGGGGCTCGCCTGCGTAGAAGGCCTTCGGTGCGTTCTCCGCCATCGCCCAGCGCTGGATCCAGCTGATGCCGCCGGCCCCGTTGTAGCCATCGGCATGCTGATACGCCGGATCCTGCAGGGCCACCTCCAGCGAGATGAAGCGATAGCCGCGCCGGCGCGTGGCTGCGACCAGTTCTTCCACACAGTCCGCGCTGAGCGCATTGGCGTGGATCAACCACACCTGTGCAGGCAGCCGGCCCAGCAGCTGCTGCCCCTGCTGCTCGTAGTAGTCCAGCTTATTGAGCATGTAGGGCACATAGCCACGGCGCAGCTGGCGCAGGCGGGCCTCCCGCGCGATGGGATCGCTCTCGGTATCGCGCACGTGATCGTAGGCGAACGCCCAGATCCACTCGCTGTTGTCGACCGTCACCGGCGCGACCTGATAGCCGTGCTGCTGCAGGAACACGCCCAGCGCAGCACGTTCTTCCGGGGATTGCCCGGCACGCAGATAGGGATGCCGGAACCAGCGCGGTGCCTGCCCGGTTTCGGCCAGCAGTGGGCGCAGGGTAGCTTCACCGCGCAGGATGTCCTGCTCATACGCGGCCAAGCCGATCGCATGCAGATCGACATGGCCGAACGTATGGTTGCCCAGCTCGAACCCGGCATCGCGCCAGTCGCGCAGCATCTGCACGCGCGCAGGTTGCACCTGTCCATCCACCTCGAGTTTGACCTCATTGACGAACCCCACCACCGGCACGTCGGCCCGCTTCAGGGCTGCGATCAACTGTGCATGACGGGCGGCAAGCGCGGGCTCGGCGCGTTCGTCCAGACGCTGCCAGGGCAGATCATCGATCGTCAGCGCGATGCGTCGCTCCGGCTCGGCTGCGTGCGCGCTGCCGGCCACGCACAGCAGTGCCAGCACACCCCATCGAACGAATCCCTTGCGCACCCGCTGCTCCCATCGCGATACCCGGCCCCAGCATAGCGCCGGGTATCGCGGCCCACCTTGCCGTGTGCGGCGGCTGGGCTCAGTGCGCGATCGGGGCCCACGCACGCGGCTGGCGCAGCACCACCACCAACGTGGCGAGTAGCAGCACCAGCAGGACCGCGGGCAGCCAGCGTTCACCGACGGTTTCCAGCATCACGCCGCCGACGACGCCCGCCAGCGCGATGGCCAGATTCCAGCCCGTCACCACGAACGACTGCGCGATGTCCCCGGCCTCATCGGCACGACGCGCCACGGCGGTCTGGAACAGCGTGGGGACGCCACCGAAGGAGATTCCCCAGACCACCGTGCCGATCACCAGCACCCACGGCGAGCCCGGCCACAGGCCGAACGCCACGGCCGAGAGTGCAAAGGCTACCGTGCTGGCGACCACCAGCGCGCGCAGCCAGCGGTCCACCAGCAGCCCGGTGATCCAGATGCCGACCAGCGCGGCCACGCCGAACACCAGCAGCAGGCGATCCAGCCAGGCCGCCGCGCCGGACAGCGCCGCAAACGGTTCGATGTAGGTGTAGAGCACGTTGTGCGCCAGCACGTACAGGAACATCGTCAGCAACGCGGTGCGCATGCCGCGCAGCCGCAGTACGCTGACCAGCGGCTGCTGCGCCGCCGCGCCCGGGGCCGGCAGCGGGGGCAGCGCCAGCCGCGCCCACACCAGCAGGCCAACACTGAGCAGCGACATCAACCCGAACGCCCAGCGCCAACCGATGGTCTGGCCCAGCAGCGTACCGGCCGGAATGCCCAACGACAGTGCCAGCGGCGTGCCCACCATCGCCACCGCGATCGCGCGGCCCTGCAGCTGCGGCACCACCATGCGGCTGGCATAACCGGCCACCAGCGACCACAGCAGGCCCGCGCTGATGCCCGCGCAGAAGCGCGCGACCAGCATCAGGCCGTAGTGGTGCGTCATCGCGGTGATGGTGTTGACCACCACGAAGCCGGCGATCGCGGTGAGCATCAACGGGCGGCGTGGCCAGCGCCGGGTCAGTGCGGTCATCGGCAATGCGGCGACCAGCGAGCCCAGCGCGTAGATCGTGACCAGCTGGCCGACCAGCGCGCGGCTGACGCCGAGATCGGCGCTCATCGGCGAGAGCAGGCCGGCCGGAAGCGCCTCGGTGAGGATGGTGATGAAACCCGCGCAGGCCAGCGCCAGCAGCCCGCCGAACGGCAACCGGCTGGCGGCGTTGGGGTGGGGGATGGCGGTGGAACCGACCGCGTGCCCGCTCATGGGCGCGCCTGGGTGGGTGGCGCATCGAAGGAGGTGGGCTCGCGGAGCTCTGGTAGGGAGGACATGGGGGCACCAGCAGAAGGGGGAGCGCCACGGTAGGCGGTGAGCCGCCAGGGAAACAGCCGGTTGGCGCTCCGCACATTCCGGAGCCGCGAGGCCGCAATCGGCAAGTCGCGCTCCCTGCAAGGTCTTCGGCCTCCACCGCCCCCGCGCACCACACTGTTGCGGGCCGATGCCGCCGCCTCCTGCCCCGCCAGCGCTTCCGACCGCTACAGTTCCCCCCTTCCCCCCGTGCAACCGCCCATGTCAGCCTTGGACAATCTCGGCAACCTGCAGACTTTCGTGCAGGTCGCCGACACCCGCAGCTTCGTCGAAACCGGCCGCATGCTCGGCATCTCTGCCTCGGCGGCCGGCAAGACGGTATCGCGGCTGGAGCAGGCGCTGGGCGTGCGGCTGTTTCATCGCAGCACCCGCAGCGTCACCCTCACCGCCGAGGGCGAGCGCTTCCTGGTCCGGTGCCGGCGCATCCTGGATGAGCGTGACGCCGCCCGCGATGAACTGGTCCAGCAGACCGAGGCGCCCACGGGGGTGCTGCGGGTCAGTCTGCCGCTGGTCGGCGACATCTCGCTACCGCTGCTCACCGAGTTCATGGCCGCGTATCCCGGCATCCGCCTGGAGCTGGATTTCGATGACCGCCTGGTGGATGTGATCGAGGAAGGCTTCGATGCCGTGCTGCGGGTCAGCGCGCCAACGGACTCACGCCTGAGCGCGCGGCAGCTCGGCGTGTTTCCGCGCTATCTGGTCGCGTCCCCGGACTACCTGGCCCGCCGCGGTACGCCTCGCGTGCCCGAGGACCTGTTGCAGCACGACTGCCTGCACTACCGCTTCCCCAGCAGCGGCAAGCTGGAACCCTGGCCGCTGCCGCAGACGCCGGGCGCCGCGCCGCTCGCACTGCCGGTCTCGATGGTCAGCAATACGATCGAAGCGCGGCTGGCCTTCGCGCTGGCCGGGCGCGGCATCGCCTATATCCCCGAGCACTCGGTGCGCGAGGCACTGGCCAATGGTCGCCTGCAACGGGTGATGGCCGACCGCATCCATGCCTGCGGCACCTTCTACCTGCTGTGGCCCTCCGGCCGCCATGTGCTGCCCAAGCTGCGGGTCTTCATCGATTTCATCAGCGCCCGGCTGACCGGCGTCAGCTGCTGAGCAGGCGGCGTTCATCGCCCTGCCGCCGGGCGGTTTTATACTGGCCGCGCGGCAGTCAGCCGCCTTTGTTGCCGAGGTAGGCCTACATGCGCCATTGATGCCGCCGTCGTCTGACGGCCCGTCTCCACCCACCTGTTCCGCAGGAGGGGAGTCTTTGGCATCCAATGGAGGTCGCATGACCGCATTCGCTCTCACGCTCGATCGCGTGACGCATACCCTGCCCGACGGCCGGGTTCTGTTTTCCGAACTGTCCGCCGCGTTCGACGGCACCCCGACCGGCCTGGTCGGGCGCAACGGCGTGGGCAAAAGCCTGCTCGCGCACCTGCTCAGTGGCGATCTCACGCCCACGGCCGGCCGCATCCTGCGCAGCGGGCCGGTGCACCTGCTCACGCAGCACAGCGGCGTGCCCGCAGGCCGTATCGCCGATCTGGCCGGTGTCGGCGCAGTGCTCGACGCCCTGCACCGCATCGAAGCCGGCAGCGTCGATCCGGACGACTTCACCCGTGTGGGGGAGCGCTGGGACCTCCGCGAGCAGTTGCAGGCGCAATGGCAGCTGCTCGGGCTGCCCGCGCTGGATCCCCTGCGGCCGGCGGCCACGCTCAGTGGTGGCCAGGCGATGCAGGTCGCGCTGGCCGGTGCGTTCCTGTCCGGTGCCGAGGGCCTGATCCTGGATGAACCCAGCAACCACCTTGACGCCGCCCATCGCGCACGCCTGATCGAGGCGCTGCAGCGCTGGCACGGCGGCCTGATCGTGATCAGCCACGACCGCACGCTGCTGCGGCACATGGCGCGCACCGTCGAACTGTCGCCCGGCGGGCTGCGCCAGTACGGCGGCAACTACGATCTCTACACCGAACAGAAGCAGGACCAGCGGCGCAGCGCGGATGCCCAACTGGCCCTGCGCAAGCGCGAGCGCCGCCAGCAGCAGACCGAGCTGCGCGATCAGCGCGAAAAGATGGCGCATCGGCAGGCGCGCGCCACACGCGAGGCACGCACCGCCAACCAGGCACCGATCCTGCTCGGTGGCATGAAGAACCGCAGCGAGCAGAGCGCCGGCCGCTTGCAAACACAGCAGCACGAGCGCCGCACCGAACTGGATGCGCGCGTGCGCGAGGCTGCCGGCGAGGTGGAACAGGACATCGAGATCGCCCTGCTCGCCCCGGTGATCCACCAGCCCGGGCCCCAGCGCGTGGCCGAGCTCATCGCCGCCGAACTACCGTGGGTGCAGGCACCTTGGATGACGCTGGACCTCACGATGCAGCGCGGCCAGCGGATCGGCGTGCAGGGCCGCAACGGCAGTGGCAAATCCACGCTCTTGAAGGTGTTGGCGGGCACGTTGCAGCCGGTGTCGGGGCACGTCGATGTGGCGGCGAGCGTCGCCCTGCTCGATCAGTCGCTCACGATGCTGCCCGGCGACGCCTCGGCCCTGTCACTGCTGCAGCGCGCGCATCCGTTGGCCAGCGAAGGCACGCTGCGCACGCAGTTGGCCCTGCTCGGCCTGGATGCCGAGCGCAGCCTGCGGCCGTTGGCCACGCTCAGCGGTGGCGAACGCTTGAAGACGGCGCTGGCGTCCGTACTGTACGCGCAGACGCCGCCGCAACTGCTGCTGCTCGACGAACCCGGCAATCACCTCGACCTGCCCTCGCTGACCGCGCTGGAGCAGATGCTCCGCCAATACAGCGGCACGTTGATGATCGTGTCGCACGATGACGCGCTGCTGGAGGCGGTCGGCTTGACTGACGTTCTGACCGCGACGAGCGTCGGGTGGCAACTGACGGGCCGGCTTGAATCCTCATGATCGAGAGGATTATTCTCGTGTCGACACGCGTTCAATAGAAATCCTTACGTTAAAAAGGATTTTGGCGTATTCTCGCGCCACTACCGCAGAATCCACACGTTCGTAAGGATAATGCATGAAGGTCACGCTCAAGCACCATGAAGAACTCGGTCCCTTGGTCCGAGCCACGCGCAAGTGCCAGGGAATGCGTCAGGACGACACCGCCGAAGGCATCGGGGTCAGCGAGAACTTCCTTGCCAAGGTCGAGCGCGGCGGCGGCACTGTGCAGTGGCAGAAGCTGTTCCAGGTTCTAACGGAACTCGGCCTGCGCGTGGAGATCGATGTGCCCGACGCGGCCGTAGCACTGCTGCAGGAGCAGGACAGAATGCGCGGAGCGAAACGATGAATCCGTCATCCATCAACGCTGCCCAACCTGCGTTGGGTGACGTGTTCCTGGAAGGGCTGCACTATCCAGAGCGCTCGTTGTTGGCCACCCTGGATGGCCAGCCCGTCGGTACCTTGCACGAGCATCGAAACCTATGGCGGTTCGAGTACGCGCCCACCTGGCGTGATCATCCAGAAAGCTTCGACCTCTCGCCTTGGCTGCCGCGCAGCCACAGCCCCCTTCTGGACGGCAGTACTTCGCGCCCCGTGCAATGGTACTTCGACAATCTGCTCCCAGAAGATCAGCAGCGCACACGCATGGCGCAGGACGCTGGACTCCGCGGCAGCGATGACTTCGCCCTGCTGACCCACTACGGTGCTGAATCCGCGGGTTCGCTGACCCTGCTGCCCCCGCATGTAACACTGGCGCCAGGGAGCCGGGCGCGATTGCCGGATGCCGAACTCTCCCAGCGGATCCAGAACCTGCCGCGCCACTCACTGGCCGGCGGCGCGGAAAAGCGAATGTCGCTGGCCGGCGCACAACACAAATTGGCCGTCATCGAAGACCAAGGCTTGCTGTACCAGCCTGTCGGCACGGAAACGTCCACCCATGTTCTGAAGCCGGACAGTACCGACCCTGATTATCCGCACACGGTGATCAACGAGTATTTTGTCATGCGCCTGGCCCGCGCGATGGGGCTGATGGTGCCCGAGGTGCAGCGACGCTATGTGCCCGAGCCGGTCTTTCTGATCGAACGGTTTGACCGTGTAACGGACGGCGGCAGCACACGCCGCATGCATGCCATCGACGCCTGCCAACTGTTGAACCTCCAGCGCGGAGACAAATACAGTGCGGGAAGCCTTCGGACGTTGGATGCGGCGATCCACTACTGCCGCGAGAGACTTAACACGCGCAGGCGACTGTTTGACTGGTTGGTGTTCAATGTGCTGACTGGCAACGACGATGCCCATCTGAAGAACCTGAGCTTTCTCGTCGGCACAGGTGGCACCGACCTTGCCCCACACTACGATCTGCTCAGCACCGTCGCGGGCCGCAGCCGCGCCTACAAAGAGGACAGTCCGAGCTGGCCGCAAGCATCTACGCTTGCTTGGGATCTGCTCGGCGTACAGCGTTTCGCCGATATCACGCCAGCCTTGCTGGTCAATGCCGGGATACAGCTGGGCCTGCCGTCGCGCTTGGCGCAGCGGCGCCTTGCCGAGATGACATCCAGTGTCGTTCCGTTGGCTGAATCGGTAAAGGCGGCGATCGAAACAGAAAATTCGTACTGGGCTGATGTCGCCGGAGTGACCCTGTACGGCGAGATGCGCATGGTGCGAACGATCATCGAAGTGGTCATCAAGGAGATGGCAAGGCAACTGGCTACCTGAACCCCTGCATCCGTTTGCTCATGCGCGCGCCCACGCCGGAAACGCATCCGGCAACAACTGCCACAACAGCGGCCCGGCGCGCAGCTCCTCATCATTGAGCAGGCAGGCATCCAGCTCGGCACGCACCGCGTGCTCGTCCATCGCCACGCCGATCACCGCGAGCTCCTGGCGGCGGTCGCCCCACCAGGGATGCCACAGCCGGCGCATCGCCTGGTATTCGCCGGCATCGCCGACCTGATCCACGGTGGGCAGCGGCGCGGTCCAGCACGACGCCTGCTGGCGTGCCCAGCCGATATCCGTGTAGGGCACGCGCGTGGGCGGCAGCTCGGGCACGGTGTTCTCCAGGCCCGCCTCCATGCGCTCGCGCGAGGCGTACCAGACCCCCGCGACCGAGGTCTGCGTGGCCGCACCGACACTGGAGAGCTCGCCCACCGAGTCCATGCGGTTGGCCAGCCAGAAGAAGCCCTTGCTGCGGATCACGCTGCCCAGCCCGGTCTCCAGCAAGCGCGCAAAGCGTTGCGGATGGAACGGCCGGCGCGAGCGGTAGACGAAACTGGTGATGCCGTATTCCTCGGTCTCCGGCGTGTGCTGGCCACGCAGCGCCTGCATCCAGCCCGGTGCCAGCTGCGCTTTGACGAAGTCGTAGCGGCCGGTATCGAGCACCTCGTGCAGCGGCACGTTGCCGTGTTCGGACAGCACCAGCCGCGCATCGCGGTTCATCGCGCGCAGCACGGCCAGCGTGGATTGCAGCGTGTCGTCGTCGATCAGATCGCACTTGCTCACCACGATCACGTTGGCGAACTCGATCTGCTCGGCGAGGAGATTCACCACGCCGCGGTCGTCGTCCTCACCGGCCTGCTGGCCGCGGTCGATCAGCCGATCGCTGGAGCCGAAGTCGTGCAGGAACTGCGCGCCATCCACCACCGTCACCAGCGTATCCAGCCGCGCGATGTCGCTCAGACTGAAGCCATCCTCATCGCGTACCGAGAAGGTCGCCGCGACCGGCATCGGCTCGGCGATCCCGGTCGACTCGATCAGCAGGTAGTCATAGCGCCCCTCCGCCGCAAGCCTGCGCACCTCGTGCAGCAGGTCATCGCGCAGCGTGCAGCAGATGCAGCCGTTGCTGAACTCCACCAGCGTCTCCTCGGTGCGGCTCAGCGCCGCGCCGCCATCGCGGACCAGCTGCGCATCGACATTGATCTCGCTCATGTCGTTGACGATCACCGCCACCCGGCGGCCCTCGCGGTTGCGCAGCAGCTGATTGAGCAGGGTGGTCTTGCCGGCACCGAGGAAGCCGGACAGCACCGTCACCGGCAGACGGGAATCATGAAGGGCAGCAGAGGCAGTCATGGCGGAGCAGGTCTGGAGGGGAAGTGAAATGTTACTATATAACATTCACAGACCAAGACCCCCACGCCCCATGAAGCGATCCTCTGCCCTGTTGGATGCCGGCGCCATCGCGCTGTCCGGCCTATGCCTGCTGCACTGCCTGGCCCTGCCGCTGCTCGCGGCGATGCTCCCGCTGATGGGGGTGTGGGCCGAAGCCGAGTGGGTACATGCCCTGTTCGTGGCGATTGCCGCGCCGGTGACCGGCTTCGCGCTGTGGCGCGCGCACCGCCAGCACCGTCTGCCCGTGCTGGCGATGGCCGCCGCGTTGGTCGGGCTGCTGTTGCTGCTGGCCGGCGCCATGGGCTGGCCGAGCCACGAGGCCGAAACCCCGATGACCGTGGTCGGCAGCCTGCTGTTGGCCAGCACGCACGTGTGGAACGCCTGGCGGCGGCACCGGCACTGAGCCGGCGCGAGCGCTGCGTCGCCTACTTGCCGTAGGCGCGCAGCAGCTTGACCAGCACCTGGGCCTCGGCCGCGCGCTCGACCGGATCGTCTGGGCCGACCACGTGCTCCTGCAGGTGCTCATCGAGCAGCGCCATCAACAGTGCGTGTGCCGCCCCGCGCACGGCCGAGGCCTGCATCAGGACATCGGTGCAATCGGCCTCGGCCGACTGCAGGGAGGCTTCGAGTGCGGCGACCTGGCCCGCCATGCGGCGGACCCGGGCGAGCAAGGGTCTGCGGTGGTGTTGAACGTGCGACATGGGGCCGGAGCATATACCCTATGGGGGTATAGTCCAATGGTTGGATTGCCCCATGATCCTCAACGCTGCCGCCGACGCCCGCCGCCACACCCATCGCTTCGACGGTGGCAATCCCCTGGCCGAGCGCAGCACGCAGCGCGCGCTCTGGCTGACCACGGCGATGATGATCGTGGAGATCATCGGCGGGTGGTGGTTCAACTCCATGGCCGTGCTCGCCGACGGCTGGCACATGAGCTCGCACGCACTGGCGCTGGGGCTGTCTGTGTTCGCGTACGGTTTCGCACGCCGCCATGCACACGACCATCGCTTCACCTTCGGCACCTGGAAGGTCGAGATCCTGGCGGGTTACACCAGTGCCATTGCCCTGCTCGGCGTCGCGCTGCTGATGGCCGTGCAGTCCGGGCAGCGGCTGTTCGTGCCCAGTGCCATCCACTACAACGAGGCCATTGCGATCGCGGTGGTCGGGCTGGCGGTCAATCTGCTGTGCGCATGGTGGCTGCGCGACAACCATGACCACGGGCATCACCCGCATGGCCAACACCATGGGCATGGGCACCACCACGCGCATGAGCAGAGCGGTCACGGCGGTCACGCAGACCACCACGACCACGGTCATGGCGCCCATGGCACACAGGACCTCAACCTGCGCTCGGCCTACCTGCACGTCATCGCCGACGCCGCCACCTCGGTGCTCGCGATCGCCGCCCTGATCGGCGGCAAGGTCTGGGGGGCAGCGTGGCTGGACCCGGTGATGGGCCTGGTGGGCGCAGTACTGGTCACCGTCTGGGCGATCGGCCTGCTGCGCGACACCAGCCGCGTGTTGCTGGATGCGCAGATGGACGCACCGGTGGTGGCGGAGGTACGCGAGGTGATCGAACAGGGGCCGTGGTCGGCGCAGCTGTCCGACCTGCACGTCTGGCAGGTAGGCCGCGGCAAGTACGCGGTCGTGGCCAGCCTGGTGAGCGCCGATCCGCTCAGTGCCGATCAGATCCGTGAGGCGCTGTCTGTGCATGAAGAGCTGGTGCACGTGACCGTGGAAGTACACCGCCTGGACGCAGCGCTGCCTGCTTGATCGACGCACCACCGCACGGAGTGGCCACGTCGGCAGCCGTGCCTCACTGGCTGCCTCAGTGCTTGAACATCATCCCGACCAGGAACAGCACCAGCGGCGCAGCACTGAGCACCGCGCCGATGATGCCCAGCCACGGCCAGCGCTCCTGACGGACGCGCGAGCCCACCGTGGCGATCAGACCCACGGCGGCCGAGGCGAGTACGCCGATGGAGACGCCTGTGGTGCTGGCCCCCGCGGTGACCCCGTGGTTGGCAGCGGTGGCGATGTGGGCGGCGGCGGCACCGACGGGGAGGCCGAGGAAGCTGACCAGGCCGAGCAGCGGCAGTCGCTGGGCCGAGATTGGCACCGTCGACGGTGAGCGCGGCGCTTGCGGAGAATCGGGCAGCACGGGGTGTCTCCTGAGAATCGCATCACCGTACACCATCGCCCGCGGTGCACACAGACGGGATCTTTTCATGCCGTGTCGGACAATGCCGTCAACATCCGCCGACAGGAACCGCCATGCGCTTGTTGCCCAGCTTGTTCTCCAGCCTGCTCCTCCTGTCCCCGCTCTTGCTGACCGGTTGCGGCAACGACAACAGCGCCGGCGTGTTCTCCTCCGATCCAATGCTCGGCTGCTATGCCACCCACGCGCGCAAGCCCGCGGAGTTCCGTATCGAGCAGCAGCAGGGCCAGTACTACGTGTCCTTCAACCGCGATGAGCAATGGCAGCGCGACGCCACGCCGCTGCAGGAATCCAGCCGTGCCGAGATCGCCCAGTTCTTCCGCGACGAAGCCGACCAGATCAATAAGGCCCTGGTGCGCCCCGGTGGCGGCTTCGGCATCTTCAAGTTCAACCCGGGCGCCACACTCAAAGGCAAAGCAAAGGACAGCGACTACATGGCACTGGTCCTGATCGGCGCCGGGCCGGTCTTTCCGGTGAAGTGCCCCTGATGGCCAATGCCTGTTTCCCCCTCCCACCGAGCCACTGATACCGGCGGCGACCGACCGACCGCCCGCACCGGTGGCCCGGCCCGCAACACCCATCCCCTGCATCGCCCCACCCGCAACCCCACGCAGGCGGGGATCCCATCCCCGTACTTCAACATGGCTCTTCCGACTCGCGGCGGCCGCGATGGATCGAGCTGTACGGCCATTGCGTCGCGTCGCGCACATGCCCGTGCTTGACCGGGTTGTGGTGCACGTAGGCCACATGCCGCTGCAGGTCCTCGGCATCTACGATCCGATGCTCGCGAAAGCCGTTGTGCCAAAGCGGCCGCAGGCTGCGATCACGCCGGAGCTGCAGCCGTGGATCAGTCATCGGCAGCTGGCGGTCGAAGATCGCCTGGATCTGCGCCCACCGGCGATGCCCCTCCTCATCGCCCTCCGGTAGCGTCCACACCCCGTGCAGATGGTCCGGCAGCACCACGATCGCGTTGATCCGGAACGGCCGCGCCTGCTGCGCCACCCGGAACGCCAGCCGCAGGATCTGCGCCTGTTCCACCAGCAGGCTGCTGCTGCGATCGCGCAGGTGCGCACTGAAGAAGTACGCGGTACCGGTTGGCCAGAGGAAGTGGTCGTAGGACATTAACCAAGTATCCGAAGCGTCCCTGCGCAGTTCGATCAGCGCACTCCCCGCCGGCGCCTCGGATACCCGCGCACTCGTGGGTCGGAATCCTCGCAGCTCGGGGCCGCATGACGGCCGGCCAGCGGCTTCTCAGGTACGATGCCCACCCCTGACTGCCATACCGTCTGGCGTTCGCGCCGCGGCCTGAAATCCCGTGCCCCATTACACCGGCCCCCTGCTGACCCGCCCGCTCGCTGCGAGCCTGACCCGCGCCCGCGATGCCGGCACCGGGGAATGGACCGGCTCGCTCGACCTCGGCCGCTCCACCGGCACCGCCACGCTGGCGGCCGACCACTGGCAGTGGAAGGGGGAGACCTATGCCTATCCCGGCAAGACCAAGGACCGCACCCTGTACTACTGGGATGGCGAGGAGTTCCTGGCCATCTCGCGCTTCGGCTCGGCGTTGATCAAGCTGGTGCCGACCGACTGGGACGCGCCGACCTTCGAGATCGACGGGATCAAGATGCTGCCCAGCGCGCAGGTCTCCCCGTTCGAGGATGCCCGCCGCAAGGTCGCGTTGATCGCACCGGCCGGCAAAACCGTTCTGGATACCTGTGGCGGCCTGGGCTACTTCGCGGCGTGCTGCCTGGAAGGTGGGGTGACCCGTATCCGCTCGTTCGAGAAGAATCCGGATGTGCTGTGGCTGCGCACGCTCAATCCGTGGTCGCCCGATCCGGACGCGGAAAGCAGCGGCGGTCGTCTGGCGCTGAGCCAGGGGGACGTGTCGCAGGAGATCGAAGGGCTGGAGACCGCCTCGGTCGATGCGATCCTGCACGATCCGCCGCGCTTCGGCATCGCCGGCGAACTGTATTCACAGGTGTTCTACGACCAGCTCGCACGCGTCATCCGCAAGGGCGGCCGGATGTTCCACTACACCGGTGCGCCGAACAAACTGACCAGCGGCCGCGATGTGCCGCGCGAGGTCGCCAAGCGGCTGGAAAAGGCAGGCTTCAAGGCCGAGCTGGCGATGGATGGGGTGCTCGCGGTCAAGCGCTGAGCAAGGGGCTGGTCAACTGCCGCGTGGCAGTTTGGCCGCCCACATGTTGTCGACCAGATTGGGATTCTCTTTACAACAGAGACAACAGATAGGTCTTAGTGTGTTGCTTCTGACTGATGCGTAGAGCAACGCACAGTTCAAGAAAATGATAGTGGGCAGCATGATCTGACCGAGCTGAGCTCGTTCACCAGAGAACGCCGATGTCCATGTTCATTCTTCTACTCTCCGCAGCAGCCACGATGCCGGTCACGCCCCCGCCCGCCGCCTATCGTGATGAACACACCCAAGAGCGCGACGGCACCAAGCGCATCGTGCGCACCGCACAATGGTCTGATTTGGATGGTGGTTTACTCCCTGTGGAGCAGAAGCTTCGACCCAATCCAGATGGCTCCTTTTCCTATTTTTTCTCAGAGCAATCAATCGCGACCCAGTTGTACCACCACGCACTATGTGAGCAGGATGGAATGACAGCGGGCCAAGGCGAAGGCATTTTAAGCGGCCCCGATGCAATCGGAGGTTGGTCATGCGAACAAGACGATGACGAAGATCTCCCCGTGCCCCGACTGGAGCAGGATCCAGAGTCGACATCATCGTCAGAAGGAACGCTTTTGCATGACGACCGCTCAGCGGACTACGTGTTCGCCTACGCGCCGTCTGGCAACGTGGGAGTGAGTGAGAACTTCCGCGCTCACGGTAGCGTTCGTTTTCGCACAACCCGCGCCGGCAACGCGGAGGCCCTGATTGGCGTCGACAACAGGCGTTGTGTCTACAGAGTATCTCGATACTACTCGGCAGGTACAACCGGAAGCTTCGCACCTTGGGTGAATTGCATCGTACATGTACCCACTACTGTCCCCACAGAGACAGTCGGATGTATACCTTGGGGGTGCGCCACCGACCGTGGACGGGTTGTCGCCTATTAGTCAGCTGTGCCACAACGAGAAAGCATAGAAGCGCGAGCGATCAACTGCCGCGTGGCAGTTTAGCCGCCCACATGTTGTCGACCAGATTAGGATAGCGCCGCCCGTTTTCCTCGGCGCGCTGACGGGCCGCGCTCTTCTGCGCCTCGGAGAGCGGCTGCGACTTCTTCTTCCCATTGGGACTGGGCTTCTTCCAGGGCGGTGTCTGGGACTGGCGCATGGACGATCTCGTATGGGCGGGCGCTGGATTCCAGCTCAGCGGGTACAGCGTACAAGAACGCCCGACACGTGATCTCAACGTGCCGGGCGCGCATGGCGGAGAGCGACCTGCGACTTACTTCTTCAGGAAGTCCAACAGTGCCTTGTTGAACGCATCGGCATGGCTGGCATTGCAGCCGTGCGGCGCGTCCTTCAGGACCACCACTTCACTGCCCGCGATGGCCGCATGGGTGCGCTTGCCCGAGCCCTCGAACGGGACCGTGCCATCGCTGTCGCCGTGCAGCACCAGGGTCGGCACCGTGACCTTCTTGAGGTCGCCGCGGAAGTCGGTCGTGCCGAACGCCTTCATGCAGCCCAGCGCGGCGGTCTGGTCGGACTGCTGGCACAGCTTGATCGCGGCCTGGCGTTCTTCTTCGCTGACCTTGAGCTCGCCGTTGGCACTGAAGAAATCCTTGGTAAAGCCATCGAAGAAGGAGTCGCGGTCCTTCTCCAGGCCTTCGCGCATTTCATCGGCCTTTTCCTGCGTCAGCGGGCCCTCGGGGTTGTCGCTGGTCTTGAGCATGTACGGCGGCACCGCCGAGGCGAACACCACGCTGTGAAGGCGCGATTCGCCGTGCTTGGCGACATAGCGCGCCACTTCGCCACCGCCCATGGAGAAGCCGACCAGGGTGGCGTCCTTCAGGTCCAGATCCTCGATCACACCGGCCAGATCATCGGCGAGCGTGTCGTACTCGTACCCATCGGCCGGCTTGTCCGAGCGCCCGAAACCACGGCGGTCATAGGCCACCACGCGGTACCCCGCCTCGCGCAGCGCGGGGACCTGGGCCTTCCACGATTCGGCCGACAGCGGCCAGCCGTGGATCAGGACCACCGGGCGGCCGGTACCACCGGAATCTTCAACGTGCAGGCGAACGCGGGAAGCAGCCATGGGAACTCCTTGGAGCGATGGGGAATGAAGTTCGATCCTAGGGAGAGGCGGTTGGGTGAGCCGTGAAAGAAACCCCGGTGTTGCTGACGTGACGTGCACGGGGCTGACTGATACCCGCCGGTGCGTTCAGCGGTGCGATGCTGTCATCACTAGGCCACGATCTCAGCATCTGAGACGGCGCCGGACGATAGTTGCCATGGGGCATCGTCGACGCTGGGAACCGGTACATGGACTGTCATGAGATCACACCGGAAGCTGCGCAACGTGGGAAGCCAAGCGCGTCCGGAAGCGTCTGCTGTGGGCTGGCACTTACGTTGTTGTTGCATGGCCTCGGCGCGCATCCTGCAGCCCGTGCGGCATTGCGCGCTGCCCTGCGGCAGAGGCCGCTGAGCGAGTGCTGTGCCAGCTGCGCGCTGTTGCGTGGCCATGACGATCCATAGATACGCGCCAGCGACGTAGCCTGCGCGGCGCCATTGTCTGCCATGCAGGCCGGTCATTACTAATTACATAGTTGACACGGCCGATCCGTCGGGCGCACGATGCGGCCATCAACTAACGAACCAGTAGATAGCCATGGCCCGCCCCGTATCGCCTGCCCTGACCGACGCCGAACGCCGCATTCTGGAGGTGCTCTGGAAGAAGAAGGAGGCGTCCGTGCGCGAGGTCGCCGACGAGCTGTCCAAGAAGAAGCCGGTCGCCTATACGACCGTGCTGACCATGTTCAAGGTGCTGGACAAGAAGGGCTTGGTCCACCATCGCAGTGAGGGTCGCGCCTTCATCTACAGCGCCGCGATCACCCGCAGCGACGCGCGCAAGCAGGCGCTGGAGAATCTGCTCAAGTCCTTCTTCAACGATTCGCCTACCGTGCTGGCCCAGCACCTGATCGATGAGCACGACATGGACGCTGACGAGCTTAAAGCGCTGCAGCAGCGCGTGGACGACGCATCTCCTTCGAGGACGCCCAAATGACCGTGCATTGGACCCAGGCCCTGGCAACGATGGCCGTGCAACATCTCTGGCAGAGCGCCTTGTTGTTCGCGCTGGCTGTCCTTGTAGTGGGGCGCAGCCGGCTCAATGCAGAAGCGCGCTCCTGGGCGCTCTGCGTGGCCTTTGTGCTGGCCGCGGCGTCACCGCTGTTGGTCCTGCTGCCTCGCACCGTGCCGACGGCTGGTGAGATCGCGCAGCAGGCCGTACTGCCGTCAGCGACTGGAGCTCCAGTGCAGGTTCTCGCGCAGAAGTTGGACGGCATCACCAACACGATCCCCGCCTCCACCACGCCGACCCTGCTGCACGGCGCCGTGCTGATCTGGCTGCTCGGCACGCTATGGGGCCTGACCCGCTTGGGCCAAGGCGCATGGCAAGCGCGTCGCCTGCATCGCAGCGCGCGGCATTCGCTCCAGCACGAAGCGCTGCTGGGTGGAGAACTGCCTGCGGGTGCCAGCGTTGCACTATCCGATATCGCTCCGGGCCCGATGGTGGTTGGCCTGTGGTCGCCGCGCATTCTGGTGCCGACCACGATGGCATCCACCCTGCCCCCGGCCGCGCTGCGTGATCTGCTGCTGCATGAAGCCGCGCATATTCGTCGGCATGATCTGTGGATCACCGCTGCACAGCGTGCACTGCTCGCCGTGTACTGGTGGAGCCCGTTCCTGCGCCTGCTGGGCCGTCGGCTGGATCTCGCCCGCGAGATGGCTTGCGACGAGCAAGCGGCCCTGCGCACCGGCAGTGGCCCCGGGTACGCCAATTCCCTGCTGGCCGGTATCGCCGGACTGATGACACAGCGGGGACGCAGCGCGCCACTGGCCGTTGCCATGTCCGCCACCCGAAGTGGCTTGAGCCAGCGCATCGATGGGCTGCTGCGCCTGGACACGCGCTCGACCCGCTGGACAACGCGCTTCGGCTGGGGCGCGTTGTGTGCGGTTGCGCTGATCGCGCATGTTGGTGTCACCGTGGCCGCTACGCCGCGGTTGGGCAACGCGATCATCGTTGCAGAGAACGAAACCGCCACTACGTCGCGTACCGTTTCGCCGCACGCCGAGCAGCTGCTCAGCGCGGCCGGCAACGGCGACATCTCCCGCGTGCAGCAGCTGGTCAAGATGGGTATTGCCGTGGACACGCAGGTCGGTGGCGACGGCACCGCGCTGATCATCGCCGCCAAGCACGGCGAACTGGCGATGGTCGACGCCCTCCTCGTCCTAGGCGCGCAGCCCGACCTGGCCTCGCGCGGCGATGGCAATCCGCTGATCGCTGCGGCACGTCGCGGTCATCTGCCGGTCGTCGAGCGTCTGGTCGGCGCCGGGGCCGACGTCAACCGTATCGTCGCCTTGGACGAAACCCCGCTGATCAATGCCGCCCGCTCCGGTGACGTCGACACCGTGGCCTATCTGGTCGAGCACGGTGCCGACGTCAACCTGGGCGTGGTGGCCGACTTCGGGCAATGGCGCTCGCCACTGAACCAGGCACGCAACGATCGCGTCCGTGACTACCTCACCCAGCGTGGTGCGGTCGCCGGCAGACGCTGAGCGGACGCATTGCCCAAGGTTGACGCTGATCGGTGCGATGGCCTTCGTCGCCATCGCCCGCCACGCCATGCTCTCTTTCGCTGAGCCGTACCGCCCCAATCTGCGGCGTGCACGCGCATGCCTGTCTTTCGCGCATCGCCCCCTCATGAGGTATCGCATGGCTTACGCATCCACTCCGCAGGCACCAACCCCATTGCGATTCAACCGCGCTCAGAACGGCCTGCTGCGCGCGTCACTGTGTGCCGCGATGCTACTGCTGCTTGCCGGCCCTGCAGCGGCGGCGGACCGCGAAGACGCGACGATCCGCACGGCGCTCGCCTCCGGCCTGCGCCCCACCGTGGTGCCGGCCGATACCGCGCTGCCGCACTGGTCGCTGCAGGAACGCATGGCCCAGCACCATGTCCCGGGCGTTGCGATCGCCGTGCTACGCGACGGCAAGCTCGTTCATAGCGCCGGCTACGGCACACGCGAGGCTGGCACCCAGGCTGCCGTGAATGCAGACACGCTGTTCTCGGTCGGCTCGGTCAGCAAGGTGGTTACGGCCGCCACATCCCTGCGATTGGTCGCCGACGGCACCCTCGCACTGGACCGGAACATCGCCACCTACCTGCGCAGCTGGAAAGTACCCGCTACCCCGGCAGCACCGGCGCCGCGGCTGACCCTGCGCATGTTGATGTCCCACACCGCCGGGCTCGGCGTGCACGGCTTCGCCGACTACCTGCCCGGCGAACCGTTGCCCACACTGCTGCAGACATTGGACGGCGTCGCCCCGGCCAAGAACAAACCGATACGTCTGATCCATACACCCGGCAAACGGGGCGATTACTCTGGTGGTGGTGTGATGGTGGAACAGCTCGTGCTCGAAGATGTGACCGGCCAGCCGCTGGACACGCTCGCACGCAGGCAGGTCTTTGAGCCACTGCATATGCAGCGCAGTCGCTTCACCGATCCGCCGGCCACCACCGACAACATTGCCAAAGCGCATGACGGCGACGGCAAGCCCACCGCCCTGCCGCGCGGCTGGCAGTCCTTCCCCGAACAGGGCGCCTCAGGCCTGTGGACCAGCGCCAACGACCTGGTCGCGTTCGTCGCCGCCCTCACCGCCAGCTACCGCGGCAAAGGCAACTTCCTGCCGCACCCCATCGCGACCGACATGATGACCGAGGTCTCGCCTAGCTGGCACGGCCTTGGCCCGCGCCTGGACGGTGCCGGACAGACCCGGATCTTCCACCACGGCGGCTCCAACGACAGTTACCGGGCGTGGATCGAGGGGTATCTGGAGACGGGTGACGGCTTCGTCATTCTTACCAACGGTGAGAACGGTGCTGCGTTGGCGACGGAGATCCGCAATGCACTGTCGGATGCGATCGCGCGTGGGGTGAATCCCGCCGTGCGCACGGTTGCGCTGGACCTGCGCGAGCCGCGGTATGCGGACTATCCCGGGGTGTTCGAGCAGGATGAGAGCGTGCCGATGGCGCAGCGCCGTGCGTTGGCCGACATCTTCGACATCCCGGCGTTGGAGGTGAAGGTGGCTGGTGGGGAGGTGCGCGTGGGTGTGGCTGGGACGAAACGCGATGGGCGCGTGCTGCCAGTGTCGCCGAATCGTTTTGTGTCACCGGATATCGATGGGCTGGAGATCGAGTTCCATCGGAATGCGTTCGGGACGGTGGAGGCGTTGAGTGTGGTCTTTGGGGAGGGGCGTGGCTATTACGTGCGGCGGAAGCTAGCAACGCAGTAGCCGCCGGATCGATTCCTATCTGTTTGGACAATCACAACCACTCTCTTCATTGACCCAGTGTATTGCGATACGCTGGCTCTATCGAATCCAAGATTCGCATTAGAGTTACTTGCGCCATGGTGGAGCACTGGACAGACAGTGAGCTGGAAGCAGCAGTGGATGCTTACCTCAATATGTTGACTGATGAGTTGAATGGCCGCCGCGTCGTCAAGGCACACACCTATCGCGAGCTGTCTGAGAAGGTCGGGAGGAATGCCAAGGCGTGGGAGTTCCGCATGCAGAACATTTCCTATGTTCTAGATGGGCTCGGCTTGCAATGGATCGACGGTCTTAAGCCAGCCAAAAACGTGGGACAGGACGTTGCGGCACGCTTGGTCAAGCTGATCGACATGCGGCCATTTCCGCAGCAGACCAGCGCGCCCACTCTGGATCAAGTGACTCAGGACGCTGTAGCGGAAGGCGCATTCAATCCAGGGGCCGCTTCCGACCAGCGAACGCGGGTGCTTGCGAGCATTGTCCGCCGGCGCGGTCAGCCGGAATTTCGTGCGGCCTTGATCAAGGCATATGGCGGACGCTGTGCCGTCACTGGGTGTGACGTACTGGATGCACTCGAAGCCGCGCACATCTTTCCGTACTTGGATGGCGAGACAAACGCAGTAAGCAATGGTCTACTGCTCAGGGCAGACATCCATACATTGTTCGACCTGCGTCTGATTGCCATTGATCCAGATACGCGGATGGTTCTAGTCGCTCCTAGCTTGCGCGCCTCAACCTATGCGTCGCTAGAGGGAGTTTCGCTAGCGACTACGGCACCAGCCATTGACCGTGCCAGCCCGCACGCGCTGGTTTACCACCGAGCGAAGTGCGATTGGTAATCGACCAACCAATGGTCCGAAGGCAAAGCATTGCAGACACCGCCCGGTGAAATTCTCACCGGGCGCCGTCTCGCGATCATTGGTTACAGCGCAATCCGAGCAACAGATTCTTCGCTGCCCTTCGGCTCGCTGTCACCGTTCTTGACGGTCACGTACAGCACGTTCTTCTTGGCATCCAGTGCCAGGCTGTTCGGGTGCGTCGGCACCGCGTATGTGGCCACCTGCTTGTAGGTGTCGCTGTTGTACGCCGTCACGGTGCCGCCATCGCGGTTGGTCACGTACAGACGCTTGCGCGGCGCGTCCAGCAGAATGCCCAGCGGACCGGCATCGGTCGGGATGCTGGCCAGTTCCTTTCCGGTGCTGCGGTCCAGCACCAGCACACGCTGGCCAGGGTGCTTCGATTCGAAGCCCGAGCTGCTGGCCTGGTACTTGCGGATCATCTCCGAGCCCTGGTCGGTCACGAACAGGCGCTTGCCGCCCGGATCCAGCGCGATGTTCATCGGCTGCTCGGCAATGACCTTGAAACGCTGCTCGACCTTGCCGGTGTCGGTACCGACGGTGACGACCTCGGCCAGCAGGTTGGAGGTGTACACGCGCTTGGCCTTGGCATCCAGCGCCAGACCCGGCGCCTTGGCATTGCCCAAGCCCGGAATGGTGTTGATGACCTTCAGCGACTGCGTATCCACCACGAACAACACGCTGCCCTCGCCCGAGTGCCCGGTGACGTACAGACGGTTGTTGGCGCCATCGACGACCAGCTCGCGCAGATCGTGGGTGTAGGCGGCCTTGCCATCCTTGCCGACCTTCTTCTCCATCAGCTGCACGATGCCGACGGATTTGTTGGTGGCGGTATCGACCACGGTGACCGAGGTATCGACGGTGTTGCCGACGTACAGGCGGTTGTTGGCATCGTCCAGCACCACGCCGAACGCCTTGCGTTCCAGCGGGATGGCGGTTTCGACGGCCAGGGTTTCCGGATTCAGGCGCAGCACCTGGGACGGACCGGCGGCGTCGCCGAAGCCGCCCGAGGAGGCGACGAACACGGCGTTCTGCTTGGGGCTGAAGGCCAGCTCGTAGAGGCCCTGGGCGACGGCTTTGCGCTGGACGGCGGCGGTGCTGGCGGATGCTGTCGTCTGGTCAGCGGCGAACGCGGACGGCGCGCCAAGACTCAGGGAAATGGCGAAGGCCAGAGCGGCCGAGCGGATTACGGAATTGCGGTACATGCGAGCTTCCTTGAAGGGGCACGGGAGGGTGTCCTGGCTCGCTGGGCCGTACGTGTGACGGCCGGCCCCGCATCTGTCTGCGCTGGGTGGGCTGGCTGGGTTTGCGGGGGAATGGTAGCAGGATGGCCAGAATGGTGCCGCCAACGAGTTGGGGCCTGCCTGCGACACCCGTTGTCGCATCAGATCGCAGACTTAAACGGGACGGAACGAACGACGGGCAAGGACGCCCGATCTCCCAAGACAAAAGGAAATGCAATGTTCAGGATCATTGGAGCCGCGGTTGTGTATGGATTTGCACTGTACGGTCTTGGAGCCTGGCTGGCCGGTCAGCAGAGCGGCGACTCAGCGAACTGACGCAGCGCTGGTACAGTCAGATCGCACGGTTAGATGATGCGGCCTGATCGCCGCGTGCGCCGGATGCCTGCCACGCAAATACGCGCATGGCGCGTTTGCAGTGCTTTCGCAGAGTCGTTCGACAAACCAAAAGACAATAGGAGCCAGGTCTACCAATCGGTTGAGCTGACTCTTATTGCTATGGAAGATGCTCCAGATGATGTGACCCATCCGCGTCCGGACCTGCCGCCGCTGCTGCCTGCAGAAATCTACACGCCTGCAAGTTCACATCGACAAAGGCATCCCATGACATTGTCGCTGCGTAGTGTCGGCTGAACTGCAGATCGACCCGACAGATGTCGGGCCGATCTTCGTAAATGCCACACCTTCGCGTAGCCACTACGTAATGGCGACAGGTGCCATCGCCACGATCCAAGTATTGAGTCTGCTCAGCCGCGTTGACGTGCTGGCAACACAAGCCACATGCGCTGCACGGAAAGACCTCGCTCATGCCTTCGCAAGGCCACTCAACCAGGAACGGGTGGCAACAGTGTCGCCCAGCTGGAATGGCAGCTCAATCCCGCGCCGCTCGGCCTCCACTGTCAGCAACCATGCGCACTCAAGCTCGGAGTTGCAGGAGCTGAGATCTTCAGCGAATGCCACCATCGCACAAGGATCGACATTCAACTCCAGTTCTGCGAGCTGCAGAAGATATGCATCAAGTCGTCGATTGATCTCAACAAAATCGGCCAATGTCTGCACATGCGCGCTGCGTGCGACGAAGTCCCATATCTTCGCCGCTAATGGACTGTGCAACAGCGACCATGTCAGGCCAAGCGTCACCACGCCACTGATCAGTGCCGCCAAGAAGGAGGTGATTGGTCCACCCACGATAGGCGTCGCGGCCAGAGCCCCCAACTGGGTTAGCACCAGCGATGCCGCAACTGCGCCTGCACCTACGGTAAGTGCCGCCAATGCCGCTCGCTTTCTATCCGTGTCATTCAGTTTCCCCGGATTGAGGCACATGATCTTGATCGATTTGACCAAGGATCCCCACATTTCACGCATGACCTTGGCTGCGATCTTTGCTGACTTTGCAAAGATGTTGAACACGGTGGTGGTTATGCTCGCGGCGACGCCCCCGAGAAACGCGTCACCGAACTCCGTCATCAGATCGCGGAATCGTCGCTGCACTCGTCGCCAAATGCCTTGAAGCATCACACTAACGCGACGCAGGAATCGATCGAAGGTAAAGTTCCTTCCAAGGCTCTTCATCGCCCCGGGCAGCTTGGCACGAAGCTCGAACCAGACTTCGCCCGCGACGAGGCCAAGAACCTGACGCAGCCCCATACGGAATCCAGTATTGACCGACGCGGTGGCCGTGTCCTTAAGGAAACGGCTGCCAGTGTAGTACGTGACATTCACCTCTTTCTCGTAGGCTTCTCTGGCCTCGGCGTCACGTTGACGCATCCCCTCCTCATCAATGGACTTCAGCGTCTCGTTCCGCTTACCAATCTTGTTGATGCCGGCTTCCAGAGTGCGCGCCTCATGCTGCTGCTCCGGGGTGTCGCGAGGCATCACATCAAGCTTTCGCTGAAGCGCAGCGATTGTTTCCTGATTCTTCGCAATCGTCTTGGAGACATCTGACAGGTACTGATCAATCGGCTTGGCACCTTTAGACGAGTTGATCGTCTCGTGCGTCGACTGAAGATTGCTGCTGCGATTTGCGATCTCAATGCCGTCTATGCCCGCCAACACGCGACCAGGGTCGTCGTGGATTTCTTTGGCTGCAACGACGTGATCAAGTGCTCGCTTGTCGCCCGCTGCCATCAAGGTATTGCGGTAAGGGTCGTGCAGCGTTCCTGACTGGTGCGATGTCTTGTCAGCCGCACCCTGCGCCTTGTAAGTGGGGTGCGTGTGATAGGCCGTTGAATCATATGCGCCACGCTCTAAGTACCGTTGCTTTTCTGCTTCGGTGGCGAAGTGCCCCTGGCGAACATTGTGGATGGTATCCACGTCGCCACCTTCCTTGTCCTTCAGCAGTAGGAAATCCAGACCGAAGCTAGTGACCAAGCTGTTGACAACCGTCTTCTCCAACTCAGGGATCCAGTCGAAGTCGTGGTTTGCGTATGTCGTATTCATATGGCAGGCAGGAGGCAGGAGTGTGAAGGGGCGGCGGACGTGTCTAGTCCACCGCCAGGAGAATTACTGAGCGTTGAAGCGCATCGCGCTGTTGCGACCGGTGTCCAGCGCATCGTCAATCCCATCCGAGTTGAGGATCAATGATCCATCTGCATCGGTTTCCATTTCCGGCATGCCGTCAGCGTTAACAATCACATCGTCGTTCTTGACCTTCACCTTAAACATAGGAGTCGAGATGATGTCGGTAAGAATGGCGGCAAGGGCGTATCCGTTGCCGATGGCCAGCATGATTTCTTCCTCGAACTTCGCGAGCTCCTCATCCACGTCACGACCAAGACGCTTCAAGCTGCCGATGAGATTGTCGATACCCTCGAGAGTGTCCAAGTAGCGGTCAAAGTTGACCTGGATCTCTTCCAGTGCGGACTTCACCTTGCGAGCTGCCAAGTCGGTCTTCGCCATCAGCGTAGAGGCCGCTTCCAGCTTGGGAATTGCCCTGTCCACTTCAGCGCTCGCCTGCTTGGCATTCTTCAGCGCCATCTCGCCATGGCTGTCATATGCCCAGCCGGCGATAGCCAAAATAGGCGCGGCCACTGCCGCGCCCAGAATGGCCGTTCCGCCCGCCATGCCCAGCCCCCCCGCCGCGAGAGAGCCGCCACCAATAGCTGCCAACGTGGCATTGGTGGCCGCGACGCCCGCCAGACTAGAGATAGCAGTGCCCGTCGATGCAGCAGCAAAGGTCATGACGCCGCCATACACCGCAAAGCCAGCGGCAACGCCACCTGCGCCAGCGCCAGCAATACTACCGAGCACACCTACGGCAGAGTAGGTGTAGGCCTCCACCTTCTGGAGGGTATGCCGGGGCAGCTTGACCTCCAGCTTGAGATCTCGACTCTGGTTCAACTGCTGCAGAAGTGCAGCTGACAGCGTCGAGAAGCGCTCGAACTCCTTGCCGATGCTCAGCTCCAGGTTCCCGAGTGTATCCAGGGACTCCATGGTCTTCTTCTCTTGTCGGTCGAACTGATCACGGCGCACTTGATAGCGCGAGCGAGCGGATTCGACGATATCATCCGACTCACTGTGCTTCTTGTAGCCGTCGTACGCTTTCTTGGCGCCAAGGGACGCGGCGGCTGCTACGCCGAGACCGATGAGAATGGGAATGGGCATGTCCGTATTTCCTAGTGGTGGGTGGTTGTGGGCTTGATATGGAAGTTGGCCGATGGTTAGGCGAAGGCAGTGGCGTAAGAGGCTGCCGCCTCAAGAATTCGTTTGGCGACGCGCACACGCATCGACTCAGGAGAAAGCACGCGGATACGCTCGGCTTGGCTGAGCAACCACGTCACCATCTCTTGGTCGTCCGGTACCTCGACCTGCAGCCTGTGCCAGTCACTACCTTCAATTGGTTGCAGTGTCTGGTTCAACGCGAGCGGGGTTTCGGCCAGCGCCCATGCCAGTTGAGGGTGTACATCGGCGTTCAGTGCCATCGTCTCTTCGCTGATTCGGGGGCTGAAGGCAGCGGACTTGAGATAGCCCGACATATCGAATCCGCGATCGTCGGCTACCTCGTCGGTAACCCTAACCTCAATAAATCGATGGAGGGCGAAGTGCCTCAGGTCATCGAAATGCCCAACGCGGGCGATCAGATAGGTAGTGGCACCACGAGCCGCCAACCCCGCAGGGTGCAACCTCATTTCAATAGGCTGGGCTTTTGCTCGACTGAGGTATCGGCTTGTCAAGACGCGTCCCGTCAACAAGGCCGTCGCTACGTCGTCCCAGATCTGCGGCTCTACAACGGCAGGCAGCAATGGCTTCACGGGTGGCACCACGCGCACGCGGCGCGACCATTGCGAGAGGCCGTTCTGGTCCATTGTCTGCAGCAGCTCCCGGGCCTCGCAGAAATGAGGGTCGATAAGCGCAAGTACAGTCGGTGGTAGCACGTGGCGCAGATGCTCCTCGGCCATGGTCATTGCCAGTGCTGCCGCTGGGCTGATCACAGGCACCGTACTCTGGGCACTTGCGGCGAAGGACCAGCGATAAGGTCGAAGCCGACGCACTTCCTCGTCGCAATCTTCAGAGCTGCACACCAGTTGGAAGAGCGTGCTGAGCTTGCCTGAGAGATCACGCTGCAGTGAGCGCAGATTGATATCGAACCCTTCCGCCAAAAGTGAATCACGCAGCTCCACGGTTGATATGCTCCGCGGATAGCGTGGGATCAACCTAAGCAGGACGAGATTCCGGGCGAGCGGATCCTTGATTGAACGTTGTGTCATGGCGTCATGCTGGGCGCGGCATTTGCCGACCCCCTCTCATTCGGAACTGGGAGCAGCTTGCGGCCGGCATGCGACATACCGTGTCGCGTGATCACTTTCGACGTAATGCCGAAGAGGCTGGCAAGCCAAGGTCAACCGCGTGGCCCTTGCTAGGTGCGGCGGCTAGCAGACTCAGATTGGAGAGCGGCCCGATCTTTCAGTCTGGAGTGATGAGCTGCATCACTTTGATGGTGGTCCCATGACGCACTTGCGGCAGTACACCCGCCCGCGAGAGAAATCCGTTTCATCTCTAGCCCCCCTGTGGGCCGCTTAGCTTCGGGCAAGTCTACGTCATGGACGGGACATTTGGGCGGGCGTCCTAAACCACTTTTCGGAAAGCTCGAATGCTCCAGTTGCCCTAAAGTCAGCGACCGACTTGCCGATAGTCCTGTCGTGAATCTATAGACCTGCGAAGAATTTAGCCTTCTTTTTCTAGCTTGACCCTCACGGTCGTTCCCGGATTTTGACTGAGAGGTGGAAGAACTTCCGGGCCTCAGCTCACCAGCGCGCTGCTTGCATGAGAGTGTCGGAATTGGCCCAGAGCCAAATGAACTTCATCGAGAGGCGACGTCGCTGGCAGAACAGGTCTTCGAGAACGACGTCATCAAGGATGCGTTGCGAAAAAGTGGTGCCGGTAATTCCCCCGCTTTTAGCGGTCGCCAAAAATGGAACTACGCTGCCAGTGCAAGCTTCTGCATTGGCGTGATGCCGCCGAGCGCCACGTTTGGGCGCTCGTGGTTGTAAGTCCATAGCCAACGAGTGGCGATGTCCTGGACCTGTTCGATGTCATTGAACAGATTGCTAGCAAGCCAAGCGTAACGCACGGTCCGGTTGTAGCGCTCGATGTAGGCGTTCTGCTGAGGATTGCCTGGCTGAATGTAGAGCAGCGCAATGTCTTGCCGCTCGGCCCATGCTTGCAGCGCTCCGCTGATGTACTCGGGCCCGTTGTCGCAGCGTATGGCGCGGGGCTTTCCGCGGCATTGAATGACCTATTCCAAGCTGCGGATGACGCGCGGCGCAGGCAAGGAGATGTCGACCTCCATCGCCAGTCCCTGGCGGTTGAAGTCATCCAGTACGTTGAGCACCCGGAAGCTGCGTCCATCAGCCAGCTGGTCGTGCATGAAATCCATCGACCATGTCTGGTTGACCGCTCAGGCACGGCCAAAGGCTCCGGCACTTCCCGGACGATGCGCTTGCGCGGCTTGATACGCAGATTCAGCTCCAAATCGCGATAGATCCGATACACGCGCTTGTGGTTCCAAGCGAAGCCCTTCACGTTGCGCAGGTGCAGGAAGCACAGCCCAAAGCCCCTATCGCGGTAGGCGCTGGTCAGCCTGAGCAACCAGTCGGCGATGATCGCATTTTCTTGGCAGGCCTTGGCCTGATAGCGGTAGCAGGTCTGACTCACCTCGAACGTCCTGCACGCATGAACGATGCTGGTGATGCCTGCCTGGACCGCCCGTCTGGCCATCTCGCGACGCTGAGATGGCCTCACCATTTTTTTGAGAGCGCGTCCTTCAGCAGCTCGGCACTGAGCTGGGCATCGGCGTACATCTTCTTCAGCCGCCGGCTCTCGTCCTGCAGTTCTTTTAGCTGGGACACCATGGACGCATCCATGCCGCCGAACTTGCTGCGCCACTTATAGAACGTCGCTGAGCTGATGCCATGCTGTCGGCAAAGGTCAGGGACAGGCGTGCCGGCCTCGGCCTGCTTGAGTACGGCGATGATCTGGCTGTCGGTGAATCGTGATTTCTTCATGGGATCTCCTCGGGTTAGGTTACGAGAAAATTCCACTTCTGGCTGCGGCTAACCTGCGGGGGGATTACCCAGGCAAGTAAACGCTGTAGGGGCACAACTCTTCTTGATAGGCAGGCGACAATACGTTCAAGCAAGCAGTTCTGTCTGAATAGGTGAGCGACCTCAATTTTCTAAGAACGAGGTTCTTTCAGACATCAATTGCAGAGGAACAACACTCTCCTCCCAAACGAATTCAATTAACACGTAACCGCGCCATCAGTTCCGAACTTTCGTGAATTTGCCTTTATCGATATAGCCTTAACGGCATCGAAGACGGCGAGGTTTCCGGGGCAAATACTAGCGCAAGAACACCAATGAACTCCACGACTTCATCCTCAACCTCCAGGAAATCTATTCTCGGAAGCCTGTCCATTTTAATATGAAGCGCCGACAGGGCAGTGATCATGTTTCGCCTGTGATTCTCAAACTTGAAGTCAGAACTCTCCGTATAGCTAGATGATGAATTTTTCATTTCACTATATATGACCGAGATGGCAGCAACAAATTGAGGCGACGCCTCACTCGAGTTCAAACTATTTCCTTGATACATCAATCTGTAGAGCGAGTAAACGTCCACGCACGACGAGTGAAGGCGCCTCTTCCTACCAAGCTCAACCTGAATGAATCTCTCAAAAAGCCCAATATGCGCGATTCTATTTCCGAATGCACCGACCGCGGCAGCAGTTAGATAGCTCTTGAGCGCCAAGTATGAGCCGAAAATTAGCGCCACGAAGGAGGCACTCGCCACGCCAAGCTTTATCAGTCTAATCTGCGGGCCGAATGCCGCCGGAATCTCGCCAAAACAGTCAACTTCCAAACAGAAATCATACTGCTGCCAGTAGTATTCAATATTTATTATAGTAATTAAAATTGCTAGCGCAATCGATACAATAAATATAAGAACTATCGCAAATAGTATTCTCGCCGAGCTCAGCCATCTATCAAACGACGGAATGACGCCCAAGAGTGAAGTTTGAATTTTCACTCTTCTTTATATTCCGGGAGGAAATGCGAAGTCATGTAATTTCGCAAGTTCGCGGCCCAGACAGGGTTATCTGATTTAATTAAACTAAGCCTCGCCATCAGCCTATTAAATCTCCGCCGATACCAGAAACTATATTTTTTCTTATCGTAGCCCTCTCGCATATTATAAGATATTTCAGTTGCATAGGAAAAATCAGCATGGGAAGGCAACGGAGAGACTGCTCGGAGCTTACTGACAAGCGCTGCGTGGCTGGAACTCTTTACCCTCGCCAGCTTATTCACAAGACCCATCGCCCTGTTGTAACGCCGCCTGTAATTGATGGATCGCCGCCCAACTTCACGGGCGTCCATAATTGTTTGCTTACAGACGGAGCGGATGCGCCTCACCTCGCTTTTGGGAAGCACCGGGTTTGCGTAGGCCACATTGAGGCCGTGAACTTTCAACGCTTCGAGACCTACCGTCAAATCCTCTACCTTTGACGAATTGATGGTGAAACCTTTAGCTCCAAGCTGCTGCTCAACTAAACGTTTGATTCCGTTGAAATCTTGATTAAACGAAGAAGACGATATTGTTATGTCATCTACATATCGCGTGTAAACGAGCTTTTTGTAAGCCAACTGTCTCACCAGTGCCGGCTCCATATCGTAAAGGCAAAGGAGTGCCAGATAGCTCGATGTAATGCCCCCTTGGGGTAGCACGCCATCTCTAGTACAGAGAAGCGCAGCCAGGTGACCAGCCTCTCTCGACCATCCGAGAAGTCGCACAAATATTCCTTCAACATGGTCGAAGCTGACATTCCCAAAGAAGTCCTCAATGTCCAGCTTTAGTATGCTCTTAGCTTCACAATGCCGTCTTGCACAAGCGACATGGTCTCTTGAGTCTCCGGCCGCAAGTGCATCTTTATGTATGCCTCCGTATAGGAACGGCAACCAGTTTACGACCTTGGGATTCTTAAAGAAGGTTCGCACTAGACGATGCTGAATTAGCCTCACATCTTTAGAAGGGCTAAATACTAACCGAGGACGTCCGCCGCGCTTATCTGGAGCCTTTGCTGGCTTGTATTTTTTCCACTCCGGCCGAGCGGCGACATCCTTCAGCAGAGAAATCGGGAGCCTCAGTGAATCAGCCAGCTTTTCGACCGAGGCGATTGGGCCGGAGGTCCCCCGAAATGACATGGAATCCTTTCCCATCGCCGACCTCAATATAATTTAACCTTGGGACCCAATAAGACAAGCCTAACCCAGCCCTCAATCCAGGACCGGAACGGGTTGGAATACATGTCGACCAACAACAAACAGAGCAACTGCGCTCCAACCCCTGGTTAGGCTGTCCATTCTCCGCTCCTGTATTTTTTGGGAGGCGGGAGACTGAGGTTTCCCTCTGGAGCCCTTACGGGCGCCCACCATTTTCCGGTGGGCAAAACTCTGTTTGCTTAAGATTCGTCGGCTGCCATGAACAGCCCCTACGAGCTGTGCAGCTCAGTAATATCATGAACTAGTTGAGCGCACAACATTTCGGCCCATGAACGAGAAAGGGCTCCTAGAAGTCTAGAAGCCCTTTTACTCGGATCAAGGATTCAGCCCATCAAACCCCAACAGGATTAGCCTTCTCAGGATCAATCTTGTACTGCTTGATCGCCCGGGCCACATCCTTACCCGTCATCTTCCCTTCCTTCGCCAGCGCCGCAATCGCGGCATGCGCGATGTAGTACCGGTCAACCTCGAAGAAGCGACGCAGGTTCGCACGGGTGTCCGAGCGACCAAACCCATCCGTGCCCAGCACCGTGTACGACATCGGCACGAACGCGCGGATCTGGTCCGCATACGCACGCACATAGTCGGTCGCGGCAATCGCCGGGCCCTGGCGGCCTTCCAGCAGCTCGGTCACGTAGGCCTTGCGCGGCTCGGCTTCCGGGTGGAAGCGGTTGTAGCGCTCGGCATCGAAACCATCGCGGCGCAGTTCGTTGATGCTCGGGCAGCTCCAGATATCGGCGGTGACGCCGAAGTCCTTGTCCAGCAGCTCGGCGGCAGCAATGGCTTCACGCAGGATGGTGCCCGAACCCAGCAGCTGCACGCGCAGCTCGCCCTTCTTCGGCTTGCCGGCGTCGGTGAGCAGGTACATGCCCTTGACGATGCCATCGGCCGCGCCTTCCGGCATTTCCGGGTGGGTGTAGTTTTCGTTCATCAGGGTGATGTAGTAGTACTCATCAATCTGATCTTCCATCATGGCCTTGGTGCCGTGCTGCAGGATCACCGTCACTTCGAAGCCGAAGGTCGGGTCATAGCTGCGCACGTTCGGGATGCCACCGGCGACGATGTGGCTGAAGCCATCTTCGTGCTGCAAGCCTTCACCGTTCAGCGTGGTGCGGCCGGCGGTGCCGCCGAGCAGGAAGCCACGGGTGCGCATGTCCGCGGCCTGCCAGGCGATGTCGCCCACGCGCTGGAAGCCGAACATCGAGTAGTAGATGTAGAACGGCAGCATCGGCACGTTGCTGACCGAGTAGCTGGTACCGGCAGCCATCCAGGAGCTGATCGCGCCCGGCTCGCTGATACCCTGCTGCAGCACCTGGCCGCTCTGGTCTTCGCGGTAGAACATCAGCTGGTCCGCATCGACCGGCTTGTACTTCTGGCCGAACGGGGCATAGATGCCGATCTGGCGGAACAGGCCTTCCATACCGAAGGTACGGGCTTCGTCGGCCACGATCGGCACGATGTGCGGGCCCAGTTCCTTGTCGCGCAGGGTGATGTTCAGGCTCTGCACGAAGGCCATGGTGGTGGAGTAGCTGCGTTCGCCGCTGCTCTTGAGCAGGCGCTCGTAGCTTTCCAGCTTCGGTGCGTTGAAGCTCTTGGTCGCCTTGCGGCGGCGCTGCGGCAGGTAGCCACCCAGGGCGGCACGGCGTTCCTGCAGGTACTTCACTTCCGGCGAATCCGGGCCCGGGTGGTAGAACGGCACCTGGCCGTCGGCCAGCTGCGCATCCGTCACCGGGATGTTGAAGCGGTCGCGGAAGTGGCGGACGGCGTCGTCGTCCAGCTTCTTGGTCTGGTGGGTCGGGTTCAGTGCTTCACCCGCGCTGCCCATGCCGTAGCCCTTGACCGTCTTGGCCAGGATCACGGTCGGCATGCCCTTGGTGTTCACGGCCTGGTGGTAGGCGGCGTACACCTTGTGCGGATCGTGGCCACCGCGGTTGAGGCGCCAGATATCGTCGTCGGACAGGCCGGCGACCATCGCAGCGGTTTCCGGGTACTTGCCGAAGAAATGCTCGCGGGTATACGCGCCACCGAAGGCCTTGCAGTTCTGGTATTCGCCGTCGACGGTTTCCATCATCAGCTTGCGCAGGACGCCATTGGTGTCCTTGGCCAGCAGGGCATCCCAGTAACCGCCCCACAGCAGCTTGATGACATTCCAGCCGCCGCCACGGAAGACGCCTTCCAGTTCCTGGATGATCTTGCCGTTGCCACGCACCGGGCCGTCGAGGCGCTGCAGGTTGCAGTTGACCACGAAGATCAGGTTGTCCAGGCCTTCGCGGCCGGCCAGCGCGATCGCGCCGAGGGTTTCCGGCTCATCGCTCTCACCGTCGCCGATGAAGCACCACACCTTGCGGTCGGACTTCTCGATCAGGCCACGGTTTTCCAGGTAACGCAGGAACTGCGCCTGGTAGATCGCAGCGAGCGGGCCCAGGCCCATCGACACGGTCGGGGTCTGCCAGTAATCGGGCATCAGCCACGGATGCGGGTAGCTGGAGAGGCCACCGCCGTCGACTTCCATGCGGAACTTGTCCAGCTGGGCTTCGTCGATGCGGCCTTCCAGGAAGGAACGCGCATAGATGCCCGGGGCGCTGTGGCCCTGGATGAAGAGCAGGTCGCCCGGGTGGTCTTCGCTCGGGGCGCGCCAGAAGTGGTTGAAGCCCACGTCATACAGCGTGGCGCCGGAGGCGAAGGAGGCGATGTGGCCGCCCAGGTCGCCCGGCTTGCGGTTGGCGCGCACGACGGTCGCCATCGCGTTCCAGCGGATGATGGAACGAATGCGCCATTCCAGTTCGGCGTTGCCCGGGCTCTTGGCCTCCAGGGTCGGCGCGATGGTGTTCACGTACTCGGTGGTGGGAGAGAACGGCAGGTAAGCACCCGAACGACGGGTCAGTTCCACCATGCCTTCCAACAGCTGATGCGCGCGCTCGGGGCCCTCGACATCAATTACGGCCTTCAGCGACTCGATCCATTCCTGGGTTTCCACAGGATTCGGGTCGTTGTTCAGCACCTCGTTCAACCAGTTCATTTGCGCTCCCATGACCGCACGCACGCGCGCGACTGTTTTAGATTTCTAGCCGCAAAGTGTAGCGCACCAAGGGGTTTGCTTACTTCGCTACGGTTGCGTATGGAACCATCCCGGCGTGTCCGGAAGGACAGCCGGCGACAGCGCGAGGGCCGCGCCGGAAGGTTCCACGCTGCATTTCAGCCTGCCCGGTGGCGATGACACCGGCGCGTCAGCAGGACACCGATGGACAGCGCAGGCGCTGCGGCGCAGGCGATTGGCGCGGATCGTGCGCGACGCTGGGGCGTTTGAGCGCGCATCGGCGTGGATCATCCGCCGCGCTGGTGGCCGAAGACCACGCGCAGTGTTCCACCACAAGCACGCACCGTCACAGGAGAAATCGACCTGAACGCATTCCTGCCATGCGCGCGCCAGTGCTGGCCGAACGGGAGTTTTCGATATATCGTTCCGCCACTGCATTCGATATATCGAAATGACCTCTCCGCGCGACCTTGACCGCCCTGCCCGCCCGCTGACCGCCCGGCCCCTCAGCCGTGGCGACCTGCGCCTGCTGGTGCTGTCCCTGCTCGCCGACCAGCCGCGCCATGGCTATGAGCTGATCCAGCTGATCAGTGACATGTTCGTGCGGGTCTACACGCCCAGTGCCGGCTCGATCTACCCGGTGCTGGCGCAGTTCGAGGCCGCCGGCTGGGTTGGCGCGGTCGAGGACGGTGGGCGCAAGCGGTACGCACTCACCGCACTGGGCCTGGCCGAACTGGAGGCGCAGCGCGACGAGGTCGATGCCGCAGTGCACCGGGTACGCGACAGCGCGCGCACGATCACCAAGGCCAACCTGCCGCCGTCCGTGCGCGATGCGTTGCGCGAGCTCAAGCACGCGCTGGGCCTGTGCCACGGCCGCTGGCAGGACGACAACGCCGCGGCCGTCGCCGAGGCGCTGCGCGAGGCCGCCGCGCGGATCCGTGCGCAGGGCCGCTGACCTCCCTTCCTCCTTTCAGACCCAGCCAGCCACCGCCCGCCAGGTCCTTCTTTCTCAACGCCGCGCTGCGGCACTGATCCAGGTATTCCCATGGCTCTGCATGAAAACCGACTGCTCCGTCATACCGTGAAGTTCCGCCCGCTGCAGGTGCTGCGCACCGAAGAGATCAGCCCGTGCATGCGCCGGGTGATCGTCGGGGGCGAGGCGCTGGAAGGCTTCGATTCGCCCTCGCCGGATGACCACGTCAAGCTGTTCTTCCCCAACGCCGAGGGCCAGTTCGTGGTCCCGACGATGACCCCGGAAGGCCCGCGCTACCCGGACGGGCAGACGCCTTCCCCCTCGCGCGATTACACCCCGCGCTGGTGGGATCTGGAGACCCACGAGCTGGCGCTGGATTTCGTCATGCACGGCGACGGCCTGGCCTCGACCTGGGCCGCCAACGCGCAGCCGGGCGATGCGATCGCCGTGGGCGGCCCGCGTGGCTCGCACATGACCGCCGATGACTTCGACACCTACGTGCTGATCGGCGATGAAACCGCGCTGCCGGCGATCGGCCGCTGGCTGGAGACGCTGCCGGACGGCGCGAATGCCGATGTCTACATCGAGATCCCGGAATCCGGTGACCGCCAGGAGCTGCCGGAGGACGACCGCATCCGCGTCTCGTGGCTGGAGCGCAACGGCTTCGACGCCGCCAGCAGCACCCTGCTGGAGGACGTGCTGACCGATTTCGAGGAACCGGACGGCGACACCTTCTACTGGATCGCGGCCGAATCGCGCCGGGCCCGGATGATGCGCAAGTACATCGAGGGTCACCTGGGTGTGCCGAAGGACTGGATCCGCTCCACCGGCTACTGGAAGGCCCACGGCAGCGAGCACCACGACGACTGAGCCCGCGACGGGCACCGGCCGCGAATGCGACAATCGCGTTTTGTGCCGGTGCCTTTCATGCAAGTCTCTCCTCTTTCGGCACTGACCGATCTGATCGACCGCGCCGAGCGGGCCGATCCCGCGCTGGATGCCGCCCTGGCGGCGCTGGCGCCTTCCGTGGGCGAGAACATCGCCCCGCTGCGCACCGCCCTGGTGCCGCTGGCCCGCGCGCAGGCGGCGCTGGTGCAGGCGAACATCGATATCGACCTGGTCGCCGATGAGCTGCGCCGTTACCAGAAGTACGCGATGCCCGGTAAGCCGAGCCTGCAGATCGTGCAGCTGCGCAAGCAGCAGGCCTCGGTGAAGCAGGCTGCGCTGCTGGCCCGGCAGGCGTTCGCGCAGGCCACCCATGCGTTCCTGCGTGAGAGCGGCTTGACCGCGCCGGCACGGCGCACGCCGACCGATTTCACCACGCTGTGGCTGGGCAAGGTGAGCGCGCAGGTGGCGACGGGCTGATCAGGTACGGTAGTGCCGGCCGCTGACCGGCTCGCCCTATAAAGAAAGCCCGCCAATTGGCGGGCTTTCTGCCTTCTCACGACGAGTGAGGAGAAACTCAGGCAGCCGGCTTTTCGCCAGTGGCCTCGGTGGTGATGCGGATGTTCACTTCATCGCTGACGTTCGGGGCGTACGCGCCGACGCCGAAGTCGCTGCGCTTGATGGTGGTGGTGGCATCGAAGCCCGCCGCCGGCACCTTGGCCATCGGGTGCTCGCCGCCGCCGTTGATGGTGACATCCAGGGTCACCGGCTTGGTGATGTCCTTGATGGTCAGATCGCCGGTCACGGTCAGCTTGTTGGTGCCGTTGGCTTCCACCTTGGTGCTCTTGAAGGTGGCGGCCGGGAACTTGGCGGCGTCGAAGAAATCGGCGCTCTTCAGGTGCTCGTCGAACTTGGCGGTGAAGCTGTTCAGGCCGGTCAGCGGCAGCTTCACTTCCACGGTGGACTTGGTCACGTCAGCGGCGTCATACACCAGGGTGCCTTCGGCGCTGCCGAAATGCGCGGTCGGGTGCGAGAAGCCGAAGTGGCTCCACTGGACCAGCACGTCGGTGTGGGTCGGGTCGAGCTTGTAGGTGCCCGAGGCGATCTGGATGGCCTCGGCGGCCGGGGCGGCAGCCGCGGCGTCCGCAGCCGGGGCAGCGGTGTCGGTGGCGGCCGGCGCGTCAGCGGCCGGAGCAGCGGCTTCGTCGGCCGGCTTGGAGCAGGCGGCGATGGCCAGGGTCAGGGCGAGCGGCAGCAGCAGTTTGCGGGTCACGGTCATGTCAGGTCTCTCTCGTAATCGAAGGGAAAAGAAAAAAATTCATGCAGCCCATCCGCACGGACGGGCCACGATCCGGCGGTAACGCTTATGCGATGCGGGCGGCTTCGTCGAAGGACAGGCGAGGCAGCCGCGGGAACAGGCCCGAGGCGTCACCGTACCCCAGGTTGACGAGGAAATTCGACTTGATCGCGGTGCCCTTGAAGAAGGCTTCGTCGACCTTGGCGTTGTCGAAGCCGGACATCGGGCCGGCATCCAGACCCAGCGCGCGGGCGGCCAGGATCAGGTAGGCGCCCTGCAGGCTGCCATTGCGGAATGCGCCTTCGGTGCGGCCTTCACGCGGGCCGTCGAACCACGCCTTGGCATCGGTGTGCGGGAACAGGAACGGCAGCTTCTCGTGGAAGTCTTCGTCGAAGGCGACGATCACCGTGACCGGGGCGGCCAGGGTCTTGTCGTGGTTGCCTTCGGACAGGGCCGGGGCGAGCTTGGCCTTGGCTTCCGGGGATTTCACGAACACGAAGCGCGCCGGGCTGCCGTTGGCGGCGGTCGGCCCCCACTTCAGCAGCTCGTACAGCGCCTTGAGCTGGCTGTCGTCGACCGGCTTATCAAGGAAGGCGTTCTGGGTGCGGGCGGTACGGAACAACTGATCGAGCGCAGCATCGTCAAGGACGTGGGACATGAAGCCTCCGGAAATAAGGGGAATCGTTCGCGCATCGGCTACCGTGGCAGGGCGACAGCGCGATCGGCGAAGGCTGGCAGTGTAGAGTGTCGCGACAGTTGCAACACCCAGCCTGACTGAAACGAATTAATGCCATACGTGAAACGATGGAGTCCGCCCTGGACGATCACTGACGGCCGTGCCGGCAATGTGCGGCAGGCGGTGGCCCTGGCCACGGCATTGAAGCTGGGGGCGCATCGTCCGCTGGTGCTCACCCCGCGCGCGCCCTGGCGCTGGCTGGCCCCGCGGTGGTTGCCGGGCGCCGCCAATGGCTACGGTGACGCCTTTGCAGCCCTGGCCGCCGACGCCCCTGAGCTGGCCGTCGGCTGTGGCCGCCAGGCGGCCGGTGCCCTGCGCGAACTGCGCCGCCGTGGCACGAAAGTCGTCCAGATCCTCGACCCTCGCCTCAACCCGCGCCACTGGGACCTGCTGGTGGTGCCTGAGCATGACCGGCTGCGCGGCAGCAACGTGCTCACCCTGCTCGGCAGCCTCAATCCGGTCAACGATGACTGGCTGGCCTGCGGCCGTGCCGCCTTTGCAGCGTTCAGCGCCCTGCCCGGCCCACGCACCGCGCTGCTGGTCGGCGGGCCGACCCCGCATGCCCCGTGGCATGAGCCGGACATGGTGCAGGTGTTCCAGCAGCTCGCTGCCCAGCTGCGCGAGGAAGGCGGCAGCCTGCTGGCCACCACCTCGCGACGTACCCCACCGGCCTTGGTCGGCGCGCTGCGCAGCGCGTTTGCCGAGGTGCCGAATGTGATCTGGGGCGATGGCGGCGACGGCGTGAACCCGTATGCCGGGCTGCTCGGCTGGGCCAACCGCGTGGTGGTCTCGCCGGACTCGGTGAACCTGCTCTCTGAAGCGTGTGCCACGCGGATGCCGGTCGCGGTGGCCCTGGCCGATCAGGCGCAGGGACGGCTGGCGCACTTCCAGCACGCGCTGCGCGACCGTGGCCGGTTGCAGGCGCGCTGGCTGGACTGGCAGACGCAGGGCCGCATCGAACCGCTGCGCGAGACCACGCGCGTTGCCGAGGACGTACGCGCGCGGTTGGGGATTCAGGCCTGACGGCGTCGCGCAGCGTTATGATGCGGCCGCGGCCGGTGCCGCCGGAGACTGTGTGACATGGACGTACCCTTCGCTGCACTGATCAAGCGCCTGCACCCCGTTCTGCTGTGTGGTGTATTGCTGGGCGCTGCGCTGACTGCGCAGGCCGAACCGCAGTGCACCGAACGCAATCCCACGCCGGCTGCGTTGGCCTCCATGTTCGATGTGGCCCTGGCCACCACCGACGCATTGGATGCACTCGATGGCGTGGACGTGGTGCTGATCGCGCGGGGTGGCCAGGACCTGAGCAAGTACGGCCTGCGCCACAGCCATCTGGCCTTCCTGCTGCGCGAAGACGATGGCCAGTGGCGCGCGGTGCACCTGCTCAATCCGTGCAAGACCGCCGAGTCGCACCTGTTCCGCGAAGGTGTCGCCACCTTCATCGGCGAGACCTCCAGCCACACCGACCTGCGCATCGGCGTGCCGACGCCTGCGCTGCGCGATGCACTCAAGGCGATGCTCACTCAGCCGGCGATCCAGGCCAAGGCGCTGCATGAGGCGCGCTACAGCGTGGTGGCCTATCCGTTCCGCACCGAGTACCAGAATTCCAACCAGTGGATCCTGGAAGTACTGGGTGCGGCGATGGCGCAGGTGGAAGAGCGCACCCTGATTGTCAACCGAACCCAGGCGCAGCAATGGCTGCAGCGGCACCTGTATACGCCCAGCACGCTGCACATCGGCGTGGCCAAGCGGCTCGGCGCGCGCTTCTTCGTGCCCAATGCGGCCGTTACCGACCACCCGGCCAGCGAGCGCATTTCCGGCAATTACTCGGTGGTGACGGTGGAATCCATCTTTGATTTCCTGCAACTGCGCAGCAGCCTGCAGCAGGAGCTGGCCGTGCCGCATGTGCCGGTGAAAGGCATTACCGCCCCCAAACCGTGAGTCAGCGGCGGGCAGCCCGCCAGCGGGCATACTGCGGACCCATGTTGAGACATCAGAAGGATCTTCGATGACACGTGTTTCGCGCAGCGTCGTTGCACCGCTGCTGGCCATTGCCGTGTGCGCGGCCAGCCTGCCCGCGCCCGCGCAGGTGGTGGGCATCAATCACCCGGTGACCAGCAGCGTCATCGTCACCTCGGTGGTGAGCGTGGTGGTGGTAACCGCACCGGTGTGGCTGGTCTCGGCCGGCCTGAGCAAGGCCAGCGACGCTTCGGCCCGACGCAGCCGCGCGGCCAAGGACGCACCTGGCAAAGCCGGGCCGCTGCCGCCGCTCACCGTGGAGAAGGTGGAACACACGCCCGAAGGCGGCATCGAGATGGCCCTGCAGAATCCGCAGGCACCGGACGACCTGGCCGTGATTGCCTGGCCCGCGCGCGAGGACAACCCGGCAGCCGCGGTGGCGGTGGGCGACGTACTGGCGCTGACGCCCACCCAGGGCGGCGCCGGCTGGACCGTGACCACGGCCGAAGGCACGGCCTTGGCCTTCCTGCCCATCGATGCGGCGGCGGCGCAGCCGAGTGCACGTTGGTAACCCCTCGCTGTCCGCTGTCTCGTGGAGCTGCTGAATGAACCGGATATCCCGTCCTGCCGTTGCGCCACTGCTGGCGCTGGCCTTGCTCGCGACCAGCGTGCCGGCCGGCGCCCAGAACCTCAGCAATGCCTCGCCGGTCACCAGCAGCGTCCTCACCACCTCGGTGGTGAGCCTGGCGGTGATCACCGCGCCGGTATGGCTCAGCGCGCTGGGCGTGAGCGAGTTGCATGACGCCGCCATGCCGCACAACCGCGCCGCGCGGGCCGCAAAGCGACAGAAGGCCGCTCCGATGCCGCCACTCACGGTGGAGCGCGTGGCGCAACAGCCGGACGGCAGCTACCAGGTGGCGCTGAAGAACCCGCAGGCCCCGGATGCACCGGCCGTGGTGGCCTGGCCGGCGCGTGCCGACAACCCGGCGGCAGGCGTGAAGGTGGGCGATGTGCTGGCGTTCACCCCGACCCCGGCCGGTGCGGGCTGGATGGTGGCCGATGCCGAAGGCGCCGCGCTGGCGTTCCTGCCGACCCAGGATGCGGCGGCCACCAGCATGAGCGAACGCTTCTGACTGAACCGGCCCGGGCTGGCCCTCGGCCGGACAAGCCCGGATAATCCGCCGCTTCCCCCGACTTCCCCGGCTCGCCATGTCCGCGCGTCCTGCCATTGCCTTTGCCCCGTTGACCCCGCGCTCGCTGCTGCTGGCGGTGCTGGCCATGGGCGCGGTGGTGCTGGGCTCGAACGTGCTGGTGCAGTACCCGATCAATGACTGGCTGACCTGGGGTGCCTTCAGCTACCCGGTGGCATTCCTGGTCAGCAACCTGATCAATCGCCGCTTCGGCCCGGCGGCGGCGCGGCGGGTGGCCTGGGCCGGGTTCGCGTTGGCGGTACTGCTGTCGATCTGGATCGCCACGCCGCGGATCGCGGTGGCCTCGTGCCTGGCCTTCATCGCCGCGCAGCTGCTGGACATCACCGTGTTCGACCGGCTGCGCCGCGGGCACTGGTGGCGCGCCCCGATGGTCGCAACGACCTGCAGCGCGACGCTGGATACGACGATTTTCTGGAGCATCGCCTTCGCCGGTTCCAGCCTGCCGTGGGTGAGCTGGGCGCTGGGCGATCTGGCAGTGAAGCTGACGATCGGCGTGTTCCTGCTGGCGCCGTTCCGCGCGTTGCTGTGGAAGATGGCACCGCGCGCGGTGTGACATCGTGCGCCGATCGTCCGGTGTAGCGCTGGCGGTCGGGTATCACCCTGGGTCGGGCATCGCTCTCGGCCGGGTATCGCTATCGGTCGGGCATCACGATGGGTAGTGCCGGCCGCTGGCCGGCTCAGCAGAGTTCATGGGAGCCGGCCAGCGGCCGGCACTACCGGTGCCAGAGCGGTGCGAGGTCGATGACGGTGCAAACCGCCGTCAGCTGACGACATCGATCCGTTGTTGGAACGGCAACCCCGCCGCATCGCTTGCGGCGGTGATCATCGCGCGCGCCGCCTCCAATGCAGGTGTCGGTGGCGCCAGGCGCGGGCGGCGGTCCAGCGTGCAGGCCAGGCCCACATCCAACAGCGCCGCGTGCGCCTCGTGCAGACCATCGCGGGTGCCGCCGGGCAGCCAGGCGATGTCGGCCAGTACATCGATCAGGCTGGGGGTATCGCGCGGTTGCACCACCTGCGGGTGCGTACCGGCGCTGTCGAGCACGCCGGTCTGCAGCAGGAATTCGAGATCGACGATACCGCCTGCGCCCTGCTTGAGATCGAGCCGTGCGGCATCGCTGCGGTCCAGTTCGGCACGCATGCGCGCCCGCATCTTCAGCACATCGGTGTAGAGCACGGTGTTGTCGCGCGGGCGCGCCAGCGTCTGCGCGCGCACCCGTTCGAAGTCGGCCAACAGCGAGTCATCGCCGGCGATGGCACGGGCACGCACCAGTGCCTGGTGCTCCCAGGTCCAGGCGCGTTCGCGCTGGTATTCGGTATAGCTGGCCAGCGAGGACACCAGCGCGCCTTTGCCGCCATCCGGGCGCAGCCGCACGTCGATGTCGTACAGGCGGCCGGCGGCGGTGACCGCGCCGAGCATCGCCATCACCTTCTGCGCCAGGCGCGCATACCAGCGGCCGGGGTCCAGCGGGCGTGGACCGTCGCTGCTGTCCTGATCGGCCGGGTGATCGTGCAGGAAGACCAGATCCAGATCCGAGCCGAAGCCCAGCTCCAACCCGCCCAGACTGCCGTAGCCGATGATGGCGAAACGCCCGCCGGGAATGCCACCGTGCTGGCGCTGCATGTCGGCCTGCACCAGCGCGAGTACCGTGACGACCACCGCCTGCGCGAGTTCGGCCAGTTGCCGGGTGGTGTCGACGGCGCGCTGGCGACCATCCAGCGTGGCCATCGCCATGCGGAAGCTCAGCGCCAGCCGGATCTCGTTGAGCAGCCGCAGCGCGGCTTCGGGATCATCGATGGTCAGCGCGACAGCGCACTCGGCCTGCATGCCCGCGGCGTCCGGCATCGGGCCGGAGACGCGCACGTCCAGCAGTTCATCGAGCAGCAGCGGATACGCCGCCAGGCGCTCGGCCAGCAATGCGCTGCGTGCAAGTACATCGACCAGGCGCGCCAATGCGCTGGGCTGTTCGTCGAGCAGGGCGAGATAGCTGGTCCGGCGCAGGATCGCCTGCAGCAGGCCGAGTACGCGCTTGAGCGCGGCATCCGGCTGCGGTGAGCGCGTGGCGGCGTGCAGCAGCGCCGGCAGCACGCGGTCCAGGCGCGCACGCGCGGCATCGGACAAGGACTTCACCCCGGAGCTCTGCGCGAAATCACGCAGCGATTGATCGGCGCTGCCGGCATCGAAGAAGCCGGCTTCGGCCAGCACCTCGGCGCTGCCGTTGTCGGGCAGGCTGCGCCAGTAGCTGGCCAGTGCATCCGGCGCGGCCTGGCCACGGCGCGGTGCGAGCAGTGCGGCGAACTCGGTGCTGACGCGCTCGCGCTGCACATCCAGCGCGGCAACCAGCGCGTCCCAGTCGTCGTAACCGAGTCCGCTGGCGATGCGCAGGCGGTCAGTGGTGTCGGTGGGCAGTGCATGCGTCTGTGCATCGCGCAGCATCTGCAGGCGGTTTTCCAGGCGACGCAGGAAACCGTAGGCATGCAGCAGGTCGGCGCCGTCCTGTTCGGCCATCTGGCCGGCGGCGACCAGCGCGGGCAGCGCATGCAGCAGGCGACGCTCGCGCAGCGGCGCTTCGCGGCCCCCGCGGATCAGCTGCAGCGCCTGCGCGAGGAACTCGATTTCGCGGATGCCGCCGGGGCCGCGCTTGATGTCATCGTGCATCTCGCGGCGCGAGACCTCGGCGGTGATCGCGGCCTTCATTTCGCGCAGGCCATCGAGCGCGGTGAAATCCAGATAGCGGCGGTAGACGAACGGGCGCAGGGTCTGCAGCCACGCTTCGCCGGCGGCGATATCCCCGGCGACGGCACGCGCCTTCAGCCAGGCATAGCGCTCCCAGTCACGGCCTTCGCGCTGGAAGTACTGGTCCATGCCGGCGAACGACAGCGCCACGCGCCCGGCATTGCCGAAGGGGCGCAGGCGCAGATCGACGCGGTGGCTGAAGCCATCCACGGTGGTGTCATCGAGCAACCGCGCGAGGCGCTGGCCAAGGCGTGCGAAGTATTCCTCGGCGGCGAGCGGGCGCGCGCCATCGGATTCGCCGCCCTGCGGGTAGGCGTAGACCAGATCCACGTCCGAACTGAAATTGAGTTCCCCACCGCCCAACTTGCCCAGCCCGAACACGACCAGCTGCTGCGCGCTGCCGTCCGCCGCACGGACCACGCCATGGCGGCCGGTGAATTCCTGCTCCAGCGCGGAGAGCGCGAGCTGCAGGCACTCCTCCGCCAGGCGGGTGGCACCGGCAAGCGTGGCAGGCACGTCATCCTGCCCGGTCAGGTCGCGCCAGATCAGGCGGGTGGAGGCGGCGGTGCGGTAGCGGCGCAGGCGCTGCTGCCATTCGCTGGGCTGCAGCGGGTCCAGTTCCGGCAGGGGCAGCGGTGGGCAGCCTTCCTGGGTGAGATGCGACAACAGCGCCGGCTGGCGGCACAGGGTGTCGATGGCGAAATCGCTGGTGACGGCCAGCGCACGCAGGGTCGCCAGCACGGGCGCCGGCGGTGGCCAGTGGCCGCCATCGGTCAGCGACAGGGCCAGGCGCGCCAGGGCGCGATCAACCAGGGGAACAAGGGCGTCGGGGACGCGCGCGGGCGCGGCGAGGTCGGAAATCGGCATGGGGGGATTATGCCCGGCGCGTGTCGACGCGAGAGACCCATCGGCGCCCCGATGTTCCGGAAGCGAGACATAAAAAAGCCCGCTTGCAGCGAACTGCCAGCGGGCTCTGCTCCCTCCCCCACGTCGGGATGCAGGTCGATCTTCTAGGGTCGGCGACGAACTTGCACGCTGCACTGCAAAACAATACTTGCGGGTACAGAAGTAGACCGGAAACCTGAACAGGGAGGCGCCGATGTAAAAACGCCATCCCACCAAGGTAGAACCCCTGCCCCTGCGTGGATCGCCGATAATGGCGATCCCCCCAAAAACGTTGTCGTCATGTCTGTCGATCGCATTGCAAACGCGCGTCTGCGTGACCGCGTTGTCTCCGCTGAAGCTGCCGCCGCCCTGATCCAGCCGGGTGAAACCGTCGCCATGAGCGGCTTTACCGGTTCAGGCTACCCCAAGGCGGTGCCGGTCGCGCTGGCGCAGCGCATCGAAGCGGTGCACGCCCAGGGGCTGCCCTTCCAGATCAGCCTGATGACCGGCGCCTCGACCGCGCCGGAGCTGGATGGCGCGCTGGCCAAGGCCGATGGCATCGCGATGCGCATGCCCTTCCAGAGCGACCCGGATGCGCGCAACCGCATCAACGAGGGCAAACTGGATTACATCGATATCCACCTCAGCCATGTCGCCCAGCACGTGTGGTTCGGCTTCTATGGCGATATCGATACCGCGGTGATCGAGGTCTCGGCGATCCGCGAGGACGGCTCGCTGGTGCCCTCCACCTCGGTCGGCAACAACAAGACCTGGCTGGACCTGGCCAAGAAGGTGATCGTCGAGGTCAACGAATGGCAGCCGGCCGGCGTGGACGGCATGCATGACATCTACTACGGCACCGCGCTGCCGCCGCACCGCAAGCCGATCCCGCTGGTGCACGCCAACGACCGCATCGGTGAGACCGCGCTGCGTTGCGACCCGGACAAGATCGTCGCCGTGGTGCGCACCAACGGCCCGGACCGCAACAGCCCGTTCAGCCCGATCGATACGACCAGCGAGCAGATCGCGCAGTACCTGATCGAATTCCTCAAGCACGAAGTGGCCAAGGGCCGCCTGCCGGCCAACCTGCTGCCGCTGCAGAGCGGCGTGGGCAACATCCCCAACGCAGTGCTGGCCGGGCTGGCCAAGAGCGGCTTCCGCGATCTGAGCGCGTTCACCGAGGTGATCCAGGACGGCATGCTCGATCTGCTGCGCGATGGCGTGCTGAGTTACGCCTCGTGCACCGGTTTCGCGCTGAGCCCGCAGGCGAACGAGACCTTCAAGGAACACATCGATTTCTACCGCGAGCGCATCATCATGCGCACGCAGGAAATCTCGAACCATCCGGAACTGGTGCGCCGCCTGGGCTGCATCGGCATGAACGGCATGATCGAGGCCGATCTGTACGGCAACGTCAACTCGACCCACGTGATGGGCAGCAGGATCATGAACGGCATCGGCGGCTCGGGCGACTTCGCGCGCAACGGCTTCCTGTCCGCGTTCCTGAGTCCTTCGACGGCGAAGAACGGCAGCATCTCGGCGATCGTGCCGATGGTCAGCCACGTGGATCACACCGAACACGATGTGTCGGTGATCGTCACCGAACAGGGCCTGGCCGATCTGCGCGGGCTGACCCCGCGCAAGCGCGCGCGGGTGGTGATCGACAACTGCGCGCATCCGGATTTCCGCGATCAGTTGAACGATTACTTCGACCGCGCCAGCCGCGAGAGCTATGGCAAGCACACCCCGCATCTGCTGCCCGAAGCGCTGTCGTGGCACCAGCGGTGGCTGGATACCGGAACGATGAAAGCCTGAGGATGCACGGTACCGACCGACGGTCGGTACCTGCCGGGACGTTCTGTTTCCGGGTAGTGCCGGCCGCTGGCCGGCTCCACGCATTACCGTCCGCAAGCCCGGATGCGCGTTTGGTACATGAGGAGCCGGCCAGCGGCCGGCACTACCGTAGGGCGGTCCGTGAGTGGTCAGCGATCCGGGCGGGTTACCGGTAGTGCCGGCCGCTGGCCGGCTCCTTCCGTCAGCCGCCCCGCAGGCTCGCCAGCGATTCGGCCTGCAGCCGCGCGTAGATCGCGAACTCGTCCTCCACCGTCATGCCCAGCGCCTGCTCGAAGGCATCGCGGTTGGCATGCGCGGCGTAGGCACGCTGTTCGTCGCCGCCGAGGTTGGACTGGAAGATGCCCGCGGCGCTGACCGGCAGGAAATCCTCGTAGACGATCGGATCGGCGCTGGCCAAGCCGGCGGCAATCAGCGCTTCGGCCGGGAGATCCGCGACGGCGGCCGGGTTGGCGCGACCGGCGTCGGTCAGCGCGTAGCGGTAGTACCCCAGGCCCTCGCGGCGCAGGGTGTCGTGGTCGTCCGGAAAGGCGGTGAAGGCCGCGGCCAGACGCGTCGGGTAATCCTGGCCGGTGCTGCCGGCACCCCCACTGTCTCGCGCCTGCGCAAGCAGCTGGTCGTACAGAGCGCGCCCTTTGGGCGTCAGGGCGAGGCCGCGCTGTTCGATCTCACCGAAACGCGCGGTATGCGTGCCGGCATCCCCTGCCTCCCCCGAGGGGAAGTGCACGGTTTCTTCCAGCGCCTTGAAGCTGGTCTGGCGCAGCAGGATCGGGCACCGACGCGGTGGTGGGCCTTCGATCACGGCCTTGGCGTCGATGCCACGGGCCAGCATGCCGTCCTGCGCAGCGTCGATGTCCAGCGTGCGCGGGGTCAGGTGATTGATGTGCGGGCCGCGGAAGCTGACCACATCGGCGATCAGCCGGTGCGCGTCATGCAGCGCGTGATAGGTATCCAGTGACACCGTGGCGTCGCCATGCCAACGGAAGGTCTCCAGTGCTTCGATGACGAAGCGGCGCGCATCGGCTTCGTCGAGGCCACCCTCGCGTTCGGCCTGCGCGATCAGGGCCAGCGCGGTATCGGTGAAGATCCGGCGCTGGGCGAGAATGGCAGCGGACTGCTCGCGCAGCGCGGCGTTCTCGATCAGCTCCAGCCGCAGCAGCGAGGTGAACACGCGGAATGGATTGCGCGCCAGCGCCTGCGCGGTGCGCGGGCGGAAGGCGGTGGAATGCACCGGCACGCCGGCCACCGAGAGGTCGTAGTAGCCGATCGGGTACATGCCCATCAGCGCGAACAGGCGGCCCAGCGTGGCCAGTTCTTCCGCCGTGCCGACCCGGATCGCACCATGGCGTTCCTGGTCCAGCCGGGCGCGTTCATCGGTGCGGTCCAACTGCTCGGCCAGCGCCGGAGTGGCGGTCAGCACGGCGTCGTTGATCTCGGCCACCAGGTCGACCAGGGTGCCGTACAGCGGCACCTCGGTGCGGTACATGGTGGACATCGCCTGGGCGAACAGGCTGCGGATATCGTCGGGTGAAACGAAACGGTCGGCGCTCATTACGTACTCGGCAACGGATCACGAGGGGGTGCAGCAATCGCGCATTGTCGCCGAGCGCGGGGGTTACCGCGATCTGCACAGCAGCAAAGAAGTCCCTCAGCGCGCGGGCGACGTGGGACTGCTCGCCGTGCGCTGGCGCTGCTCGCGGTTCCCCAGCTGGCGCTGCAGCGTCGCGTCCAGCTTCACCGGGCGGTCCCAGTGGTCGTGGCTGGCCACGATGGCGTGGCGCAGGGCACGCCAGTGCAGGTTGGTCGGCGTGACCGGCAGCTGGGACACCACCGCTTCCCAGCGTTTGGCCTCGCCCTCCTCCGGTACCGTACGCGACCACGTCTGCACGCTTTCGCGGCAGGAACGTTCGATCACATGCGCCCAGAAACAGGCGAAGTAGATGTCGCCGGCCTGCCAGCCGTGGGTGTGCATCAGCGCGGCGATGTAGCCGCGCGAGACGCCGGCATAGCGCGAGACTTCATCCAGAAAGCTGTCCGGGTAGCGCTCGGCGTAGTGGTTGATGTCCTGCAGCTGGGTGTCCACCCAGGCATCGCCGGTGTCCACCACGTAGGCGGCGGACTTCTCCGGGGTCTGCTCGGCCACGGCTGCCCAGGGCAGCATCAGCAGCAGCGCGAGCAGGCCGGCGCGCATCATCCGGCCTGTGCGGCCTTGGCTTCGATGGTCCGCAGCGCCTGCGGCCAGTCGAAGGCGGTCGGTGCATCGACCATGCGCGGTTCGTCGTCGGCCACGCCGTGCTGGGTTTCGTGCGCCCAGGTCACCGCGTAGGGAGTGTGGATGCCCCAGCCGCCGAGGGTGACCACCGGCTCGATGTCCGAGCGCAGCGAATTGCCGACCATCACGAAGCGCTTGATCGGCAGATCGAACTCCTCCAGCACGCGGGCATAGGTTTCCGGGTCTTTCTCGGAGACGATCTCGATGCGCGGGAACAGGTCGCGCAGGTTGGCCACCTTGATCTTGGCCTCCTGATGGAACAGGTCGCCCTTGGTGATCAGCACGACCGGGTAGTCGCGGGCGATCTCGGTGACCGACTCACGCACACCGTCGATCAGCTCGACCGGGTGGCGCAGGGTGTCGTGGCCGATGTCCAGCATCTGCTGCAGGTCGCGGGCGCTGATGGTCTGGTTGGTGATCTCGATGGCCGCTTCGACCATCGACAGGGTCATGCCCTTCACGCCGTAGCCGAACACGCCGAGGTTGCGCTGCTGCACTTCCAGCAGATGGCGCGCGGTCTGCGTGTCATGCACGTCGATGTAGCGCGACAGGATGTCCAGGTAGTCCTGCTCGGCCTTGCGGTAGAAATCCTCGCTCTTCCACAGCGTGTCATCACCGTCAAAACCAACCAGGCCGATAGCGCCTTGCGGCGTGGGCAGGGAAGTCATCATCGGCCAAGGATACCAACAGCGGCCCAGCGGCCCCACCCCCGGCAGCGCAAAAAGAAAGGGCGGCCGAAGCCGCCCTTTCCCCCTCACTGCGCTACCGGTGTCCCCGGTCCTTACTTGCTCTACTTGCTCTGCTGGGCGCCGTTATCGGCGGCCTTGCCCTGCTGGGCGGCCACATACGCCTTGTATTCATCCGGCGAGAGCTCGCCGTCCTTGTTGGTATCGGCCTGGTCGAACACCTGGGCAAGGCCCGCGTTGACCTGCGCCTCGGCCTTGCTGATGGTGCCGTTCCCGTCGGTATCGACGCTGGCCCACGTCTGGCCACCGCCACCATTGGCCTGCGCGGAGGCCTGCGCAGCGGCATTGGCCGCGGTATCGGCTGCGTCACCGGCCTGCGCCGCCGCCTGCTGTGCCTGGGCGGCCTGATTCTGCGCCTGCGCGGCACTGTGCTGTGCCGACTGGGCCATCGCCGGCATGGCCAGCACACTGCCTGCGGCGACGATCAGGGCGATCAGGGGCTTGCGGATGCGAGTAGTCATTGGGGTGGTCTCCTTGGTAGGTATTGCGCGGCCTGTTGTTTCCGCACGGCCCCACACTGCCACCCCGTTTGTGAATCGATATTGCCCCTCGACCGCGCTGCGCACGCGGCCTTAACCACCTGCGCGAACGTGTGCATTACCGCAGTGGTTAGCCGCAGGTGAGCAGTTGGTAACACGCCCATTCATTGGCCGGGCATTTAACCGGATGCGAACGCAATCTCACGCGGTGTTGCTGTTTTTTTCGCCTGAGCGGGAGCTGAACAAAAGCCACCCCAGCGCCACACCGCCGATCGCACCGGCCACTTCGAGCACCACGCGCGAGCCCAGCTCGTTCGGATCATGGATACCGGCGAGGAACAACCGCGCATACAGCGGCGACTCCAGCCGCATCATGCCCATATAGAAGAGATTCCACGCATCGATGCCGGCCGAGGCCACCACCGCGATCACGCAGGCCCAGCCGATCGCATGCCCGTCGGTCCAGCCTGCCCAGCGGCACAGGCGATGCCACAGCGCATACACCAGCAGCCCGACCAACAGCGCGATCAGCCCTGCCTCCAGCGTTCCCAGCAATCCAACGTGCAGCGGCAGGTTCATCGTGGTCCGATCCGGCGGTCAGCGCACAGTGTAGCGGTGCGCCTCAGCGGACCGGCACGTCGTAGGCAGTGGTCGGTGCCGGCTCGGGCTGCAGGGTGAAATGCCACCACTCCATCGGGTAGTTGGCGAAGCCATGCCGCGCCATCGCCTGGCGCAGGTGCTGGCGGTGGCTGCGCTGCGCCGCGCTGATCTCCGGCGCATCGGTATGCGCGCGCGGGCCGAAGAAATCGAAGTCGGTGCCCATGTCCACGGGCGCGCAGGGGCCGGTGCGGCAATCGAGCAGGGTCAGATCGACCGTGGCAGCGCGGCTGTGGCCGGAGGTCTCGGCGATGTAGCCACCGAGCAGGGCGGGCTTGTCGAGGTCCGGGTACTGCTGCGCCTTGCGCGACTGCTCGTGCGGATCCTGTGCCCAGGCGACGAAGGCCTTCACCGCGTGGGCCGGGCGGTAGCAATCAAAGAGCCGCAGCGCGAAGCCATCCGCACGCAGGTCGGCCTCCACCTGTGCCAGTGCAGTAGCCGCCGGGGCGAGCAGATAGCACTTGGGCGCGTCATAGCCGGGCACGCGCTGGCCAGTGAAGTTGTCGGGGCCGGCGTAGCGGATGTCCTGTTCGATCGCCGGTGTCAGCGTGCGGATGTCGACCAGTCCGGCCTCAGCCACATCGCGGGCGGGCGAGATCGTCACCGCTGGCGCTGCCGCGTGGGCACTGCCGGCCAGCAGCGCCAGCAACGCCCGCAGCAGCGGGCTACGGGCAATCGCCGGTGCGGGTGAAGTGCAGGTCCTGGTAGTCATAACTGAAGTCGATCTCCGGATCGATCGCGGCCAAGGTCAGGGCGGGCGTCGCGCCTGGCTGCAGCTGCAACCACGGCTCGGCATCGGCCCCGAGCGTATCCCACTGCACCAGCCAGCGCTCACCGAGCTGCATGACCTGGCCGCGCAGCATCGGCGACTTGGCCACGCTGAAACGCAGCACGCCCTGCTCCGGGCAAAGCAGCGCCTCGCCCAGCCACGGATCGCGATAACGGCCATGCGCGGCGGCGGTGGTGCGAAGCGAGGCGGCCCGGCGCGCGCCGGTATCCGGGCGCACCTGCCCGGCATCGCGGCGGCCAGTGCGCTCCTGGCCCAGCAGGGCCAGGTAGTGGCTCACGTCGGCCGTCTCCTCCGGTGCGGTGTAGGTCTTCAACGCGGCCTGCATCAGCGCGATGCGTGCATCCTCGGCGTCGCTGTTGATCAGGATCACCACGCCGACCTTGCGGTCCGGCAGCAGCGCCAGCGAGGAATACATGCCTGACAGCGTACCGGTGTGGGCCACCTTCCACTGGCCGTCCATATCCGACACGCGCCAGCCGTAGCCGTAGGCGGACACATGTGCGTTGTCCCAGCGGCGTTGGCGCTCGCCCAGCGGCATCGGCATGTGCGCGGTCCACAGCGCGCGGCGCTGCGCCGTGCTCAGCCAACCGGGCACGAGCGCCGGATCGAGCAGCACCTGCATCCAGCGGGTCATGTCGCGCAGGCTGCAGCGGATGCCGCCGGCGGCCATCGAGGTCAGATCGGCGCTGGTGTCACCATCGGCACCACGCACCACGTTGCGGCCGTCCTTCCGCGTGTGCGGCTGGGCAACGTTGCCCACCGCCGCGACCGACCACGCGCCGACCTGGCAGCGATCCATGCCCAGCGGCGAGAAGACTTCCTCGCGCAGCAGTTGATCGTACGGTTTGCCACCGGCTGCGGCGGCGACTTCGCCAGCGACCACATACATCAGGTTGTCGTAGGCATAGCCGCTGCGGAAGCTGGTGACCGGCTTGAGGTGGGCCAGCCCGGCGATGATGTCCTGGCGGGTGAAGCTGTTCGGCTCGGGCCACAGCATCAGATCGCCCGCGCCAAGGCCCAGGCCGCTGTTGTGGATCAGCAGATCGCGGACCTGCATCTGCTGCGTGACCCACAGGTCGTGCATGCGGAACTGCGGCAGGTACTTGATGACCGGGTCGTCCCAGCGCAGGAGACCGCGGTCGACCAGCCGGGCGAGCAGCGCGGCGGTCATCGCCTTGCTGTTGGAGGCGATCTTGAACAGGGTATCCGCATCGATGGCCTCGCCCTGCCCGGCGCGGCGCTCGCCACGGGTGCCGATGAAGACGGGGTTGCCATCGTCGACGACGGCCATGGCGATGCCCGGCAGCTGTTCGTGGGCGACGGTCTGATCGAGCAGGCGATTGAAGGTGTCGGTGGGCTCGGCTGCCCGTGCGCTGGGGGCGATGGCCAGGGTGCAGGCCAAGCCAAGCGTGAGAAGGCGGGATCGACTGTGTGTTGAAGCGCGTGACGGCATGGGTTCCCTCGTCATGACCGGAGGGCCTGCTTCTTTGGCCGCCGGTTGAAAGCTGTACCGACCAACGGTCGGTACCTACCAGTGGGTGTTTGAGGCACGTACCGACCAACGGTCGGTACCTACCGTATGGCGGTGAAGGCAGGTGCCGACGCACTGTCGGCACCTGCCACGCACGGGACGGATCAGAAGTTCCAGGTCACCATCAGCTGCGTGTAGCGCGGTGCCTGCCAGCGGGTGCCGGTGTTGAAGGTGTTCTCACGCACCTGGCCCGGCTGGGCTTCATAACGCTGGTGCACGTTGATGACGGTCTGGTTGTTGAACAGGTTGTAGACCGACAGGCGTGCGCTCAGGTCGATGCCCTCCACCGGCAGCCGCCAGGTGACGTTGGCGCCCATGGTCCAGGTCCACGGCAGGCGACCGAAGGCGCCGCGTGGGCTGTACTCGAACTGGCGCTGGTTGTACGCGCCCGAGCAGTTGGCCACGCACAGCCAGCCGGTACCGCCGCCGCTGCCTTCACTGGAGGTGCTGCCGCCGGCCACGGTGTCATTGGGCCACATCACGCCGAAAGCGGTGATCGGGCCACCGGACACCACCTGCAGCGTGGTGCCGAACGACCACTGCTCGTTCAGCGCGTAGGCGGCGCGGAACTTGAACTGATGGCGGAAGTCGTTGAACAGCGGGCCATAGCGCTGGTTGTTGGATGGATGATCCCAGTGCTGGACCATGCCGGTGTCGCCGTAGTTTGTATCCGAATTGACCGGACCTTCGAAGTTGCCATCGCTGCGCGACCACAGATAGGACGCGTTGAACAGCCACTTCTCATCCCACGCGCGGTCGATCTGGAATTCCAGCGCCTTGTAGGTGCGCTTGGGCTTGGAATAGCCCACCACCTCCAGGCTGCCGCCCTTGCGGTAGCCATCCTTGGAGGTATCAATGGTGATCCAGCCCTCGGTGGCGCAGCCGATGCTGGAGTCGCCCCAGATCGTCAGGCTCTCGCCCGGATTGGCGATCGGCCACAGGGTGGTGCCGGTCGGCCCGCACGGGGTGTGGTTGATGCGCATGTCATCCAGCGCGCGGTCCATCTTGCGGTAGGTGGCGTTGACGCCCCACGACCAGGCCTGGTTGATCATGGTCTGGAAGCCGAGGATGTACTCGTCCTGGTAGACCGCCTTCAGATCCTTGTCCACGCTCTGGCGCAGGTCGGCCGCACCGGTGTTCATGCGGGTATCGACCGGGCCGATCTGCTGGCCGATGACCGGGGCCATGTACGGCGCACCGGTGACCGGGTTGGCCTGCTGCTGCCAGCCGTTGAGCACGTAGTAGGAGTACTCGTCGGTGAGGCCACCGGCGAAGTTGACGTTGATGTTGTTGGTCACCGGCAGGTAATAGCGGCCGGCGTTGCCGAACAGCTTGGTGCTGCCGTCGCCCTTCATGTCCCACGAGAAACCGAAGCGCGGCGCGATCAGGTCGTCCATCTTGATGAAGGCGTCGCCATCGGCGGTGCGGTTCTCGAAGCGGTCCCAGCGCACACCGAGGTTCAACATCAGGTTCGGGGTGATGTTCCAGATGTCTTCCAGGTAGAACGCGTTGGCTTCGGTCTCGAAGGTGCCACCGGAGACGCGGTTGCGTGCGCGCAGCATCTCGGTCACACCGGCCGGCACATAGGCGTTGGCGCCATCCCACACTTCATCGCCGGGCCGGGCGACGTAGGCGGTGTAGCTGAGCTGGGTCGGGCCCGGGTAGCGGGTGGACTGCTCGGTGGTCATCAGCTCGCGGTCAACGCCGAAGCGCAGCAGGTGCGTGCCCAGCTGCCATTCGAAGTCCAACCGCGCGACTTCACGCGTGTCGTCGCGTTCGGCAACGGCCGCGCCGGTGGGGTGGCAGCCCGGGCGCAGGCCGTTGAGCTTGCCCAGACGTGACGCATAGCTGGCGTCGGTGAACACCGGGCTGCACGCTTCATCCAGCGAGGAGCTGGTGAAGGCGCGCTGGTTGTTCTCGCCCACCATGGCACGCGCGGTGAAGTTCTCGCCGAAGTGACCGGTGTAGGTTGCCGACCAGTTCTTGCCACCGGTCTCGGTGACTGAATCGCCGCCCCACGCACCGATCTGATCATCATCCCAATCGTAGTTGTACGCGCCGTTGGTGATCTCGCCCTCATCGGAGAACGCCAGCAGCGCCAGGCTGTGGTTGTCGTTGATGTTCCAATCCAGCTTGGCGCCCCAGAAGCCGTTGTCGCTCTTGTTCTTGAACCAGCTCAGTGCGTCGGAGGAGGTGTTGTGGCCGGTGTCGTCGCGGTCTTCATACATCGCGAACAGGAACAGCTTGTCCTTGATGATCGGGCCGGAACCCCAGACGTTGGTCTTCAGGAACGAGCTGTTGTCGCGGCTGGCATAGGAATGCGGCGTGCCGTCGCGGTGGAAGTGGTCACGTGGGCTGGAGCGCAGTGCGCTCGGTTCGGCAGTGACTTCCACGCCGCCTTGGAACTCGTTGGTGCCCGAGCGCGTCACCGCATTGATCACGCCGCCGGTGGAACGCCCGAACTCGACCGAGTAGCCACCGGTCTTGACCTGGAATTCGTTGAAGAACCCGAACGGCGCGCTGGAGAAGCCACGACGGGTGTACATGTCGGTGACGTTCAGGCCGTTGATGAAGACCGCGTTCTCAGCCACCGAGGAACCGGCGAAGGACAGGCCACCGAACGAGGAATTGCCGCCGACCACGCCGGGTGCCAGCAGCGCCACTGCCGATAGATCCTGCGCCACCGGCAGGCGCGACAGCTCCTGGCGGTTGACGTTGAACGAGGTCTCGGTGGAATACACATCCACGCGATTGACCACGCGGGCACCGATCACCTGCAGCGCATCGAGGTTGACCACGTCGCCGCTGCTGGCCAGGTTGACCGTGGTGGTGCCGCCGACTGCCACGCTCACCGCGAACGGCTCGCCCAGCTTCTGGCCATCACGGCTGAGCTGCAGCTGGTAATCGCCGACCGGCAACTGGCCCAGGCGGTAGCTGCCATCGCCACTGGCGGTGACCGTACGGGTCAGGCCGGTGGCGTTGCTGACCACCGTCACCTGGTCACCGGCCGTGGCACGACCGGCCACGGCACCACTGACGTTCTGTGCCGAAGCGCCCATCGGCACCAGGCTGCCCAGACACACCCCCAGCGCGGCGTACAACGCCGCACGCTTCAATCGCTTTGCATTCATTCCCTGCTCTCTCCTGCAGATGTGGAATCGTGGATACCGCCGTTTACCGCGTTGCCGCCAGTGGCACCACGTGCGACTGGACGTCGTAATGCCATTGATCGAAGTACAGGTTGCCGCCGGACCACTCGGCCTCACCGCGCTGGGAATCCACCGTGTCCGAGCGGACGTGCTGCTTGGCTGGCACCAGCGGCTGGCCGTAGTCGTCGTTGAAGGCGATGCGATAGGCATCCAGCCCGCCCAGATAGAAATCGCGCAGCGCCGGCTGCGGGCTGTCCAGCCGCCCGGTGGTGACATCCATCGGCACCCAGCCATACGGCGCCAGATACACCGCGCCCCAGTCGTGCAGGTTGTTGTAGCCGACCGCATCATCGGAATAGACCATGCCGGACTGCCAGCGCGCGGGAATCCCGTTCAAGCGCAACAGGGCGATCAGCAGCAGCGTCTGCTGCCCGCAGTCGGCATGGCCGGCATGCAGGGCGTAATCGCTGATGTTGGCGATCGTCGCGTACTCGCGCGCACCGGCCCACGGAATGGCGTCCACCGCGTCGAACAGCTTCTGCACGATCCGGTACGGATCGGTCTCCGTCCCGACTACCTTCGTCGAGAACGCGCGCAGCGCCGGGGTAAACACGATGTGCGGCGCCTGCTCGGCGAGGTACGGCTTCAGCGCAGGATCGTCCGGCGTGGGCTGGACCCTGGCCGGATCGACAGCGATATGCCGGGCGTACACAGTCACTGCGTAGCGGATCTGGAACTCCGTGGGCGCGCCGGCCACCGCCTTGCGCTCCAGGTAGGCGGTCCGCTGCAGGGTGGCTTCAGGCGCCACCTGCGCGCCGGCCGGTGTACCCACGATCCAGGTGATGTCTTGCTGCTGCCCGGGGATGGCGCGCGGGTACGGAATCCACGCGCGGATGATTTCGCCGGCAGGCACGGCATCGGGCTTGACCACCAGCGACTGGGTCACCTCGATGCGACGTGGCACCAGGCTGGTCGCGCCCGTGGCACGGGCGGCGGCGACGATCTCCTCGTGGTGAGGGTGCAGGTGCTCGTAAGGGCCGTCCTTCGGCACCGGGGCATCGGGCGCGCGCCGGGCGCGTGCCTCGGCGCTGATCCGGAACAGATTGGACGGCGCGCGTTTGAAGTAGCGGCGCTGGCCATCGATATCCAGGTGTTCGAGCAAGCCGGCCGCCTCCCAGCGTGCGAACTCGTCCTCGCGAAGGTCGGGGATCTGCCTGCGCAGCTGCGCCTTGGCAGCCGCCGCATCCAGGGTGAAGTCCAGGCGCATGCGTCGCATGCGTTCGCGCTCGAAGGCATAGGCCTGACGATCGGCTGCCGACAGGCGCGGATCCTGCAACGCCGTCGCGATGTCGGCCTCGGCCTGCGCGAACGCACCGCGGTCGATCCCGGCGATCACCGTCGGCAGCGCGGTCGGCGCAGCGGCCAGTCCCCACGGCGTTGCCAGCAGACCAGCGCACAGGCACCAGACAGCAGGCAGAGGCAATCGCGGTTTGCGCATCACAGGATCCACGGCGACACTTCCCAAGGTGCGGGTGGGGTAATCGCTGTGTAACACGGGCCTGATAGCCGGTCAATAATTTATTCTTGCTTTCGCCGAAAAAAGGAATAAATATTCCTGATGCTTCCGAGGAGGGTGACCGCGTGATGATCCTGACTTCCCCCCACCGCCCCGTGCGGTCCCGCTGGTTGTCGCGCACTTTACTGGCGGCGGTCCTTGCGACGACGCTGGCGCCGGCATGGGCCGAGGCGCCGCGTGCTGCGCCCACCGCCAATTTCGGCGGGGTCATCGCCCTGCGCGAGGCGTATCTCGCGCCCGGTTTCTGGGCCGATCGCCTGCCCGATCCGGACCGCGTGATCCTCGATCGCGCAGCTATCGCCGCGCAGAACGCCCGCATGCGTGCCGAAGACGCCTCGATCCACGATCTCCGCGCGCTGCCGGCGCAGCTGCCCCGCGCTCAAGTGCTGGGCAACATCCAGTCCCTGTCCACGTGGCCGGAGCGCACGCTGTATGGCCAGGATGGCAAGCCCATCAGCGACGGGCAGCGCAGTGAGACGCTGGCCAATCTCGCGCTGGACGCGATACCGGCGCAGCGCGCCCTCCAGTACGGCCTGGTGACCCATCGTGCCGCGCTGCGGGCGTTCCCGACCGCGCTGCGGGTGTTCAGCAGCCAGGGCGACACTGACATCGACCGCTTCCAGGAGTCGGCGCTGTTCCCCGGCGACGCGGTGGCGGTGCTGCATGAAAGCGCCGACGGGCGCTGGCTGTTCATCACCAGCGAACGGTATTCGGCGTGGATCGAGAAGCGCTTCGTGGGTATCGGCGATGCGGACACCGTGCTCGGCTACGGTCAGCACGGTCCTTACCGCGTGGTCACCGGCGCCACGGCGTTCACCGCCTACACGCCCGAGGAACCGCGGGTGTCGCGGCTTCAACTGGACATGGGCGTGCGCCTGCCGGTGATCGCCGACTGGCCGCTGGAGAAGACCGTCAATGGCCAGCAGGCCCACGCCGCGCATGTGGTGCGGCTGCCGGTGCGCGAAGCCGACGGTCGTCTGGCACTGATCCCGGCGCTGCTGCCGCGTTCGCAGGACACTGCGGATGACTACCTGCCGCTGACCCCGCGCACACTGCTGACCCAGGCCTTCAAGTTCCTCGGCGAACGCTACGGCTGGGGCCACGCTTACGACACCCGCGACTGCAGCGGCTTCGTCTCGGAGATCTACCGCAGCGTGGGCGTGCTGATGCCACGCAACACCAGCGCGCAGGCGATCAGCCCCGCGCTGGACCGCATCGCCTTCACCGCGAAGGACGGCAAGCCCACGCGCGACGCCGCCGTAAAAGAGCTGCAGGTCGGCGATCTGGTCTACATCCCCGGCCACGTGATGATGGCGATCGGCCACATCGACGGCCGCACCTGGCTGATCCATGACACCGCCGGCGGCGGCTGGATCGGCGCGGACGGCAAGCGCGTGCAGGCCCATCTCAACGGCGTGTCGGTCACTCCGCTGGAGCCGATGATGGCCAGCGATACCGTGAGCTACATCGACCGCATCACCAACATCCAGCGCCTTCGGCCACAGACCCCCTGAATGAAGATCACCGACATCGAACTCGGCATGCTGCGCGTGCCGCTGAAGACCCCGTTCAAGACCGCGCTGCGCACCGTGGACACCGTCGAAGACGTAGTGGTGCTGGTCCGCACCGACAGCGGCCACACCGGCTACGGTGAGGCGCCGGCCACGGCGGTGATCACCGGCGATACCCACGGCTCGATCATCGAGGCCATCGACAGCTTCATCAAGCCGCGCCTGATCGGCGAGGACGTGGCCAACCTCAACCGGCTCTGCGGGCTGATCCAGACCTCGATGGAACGCAACACCAGCGCCAAGGCGGCGGTGGAGATCGCGGTCTACGATCTGTGGGCGCAGCTGCACAACGCGCCGCTGTACCGCATGCTCGGTGGTGGCGACCCGGTGATCACCACCGACATCACCATCAGCGTGGACTACATCGACAAGATGGTGGCCGACTCGCTCTCGGCGATCGAACGCGGGTTCGAGTCGCTGAAGATCAAGGTCGGCAAGGACATCGGCCTGGACATCGAACGGGTCAAGGCGATCCACGCCGCGGTGCAGGGCCGCGCCCTGCTGCGCCTGGATGCCAACCAGGGCTGGACCGCCAAGCAGGCCGTGCACGCGATGCATGCGCTGGAAGAAGCCGGCGTGGTGCTGGAGCTGCTGGAGCAGCCGGTCAAGGCCGCCGACATCAGTGGCCTGAAATACGTCACCGATCGCGTCAACACGCCGGTCATGGCCGATGAAAGCGTGTTCAACCCCGGCCAGGTATTCGACCTGATCCAGCAGCGCGCCGCCGACATCATCAACATCAAGCTGATGAAGACCGGCGGGTTGTCCAACGCGATCCGCATCGCCGACATCGCCGCGATCTACGGCGTGCCGTGCATGATCGGCTGCATGATCGAATCGAGCATCTCGGTGGCCGCCGCCGTGCACCTGGCCGTCGCCAAGAGCGACATCATCACCAAGGTGGATCTGGACGGGCCGTCACTGGGCCAGTTCAACCCGGTCACCGGCGGGGTCAACTTCAACGAATCGGAGATCACCATCAGCGATGCGCCCGGGCTGGGCATCACCGAGGTGCGTGGGCTGGACATGATCACGCCGCGGCGGTGGTCCTGACCCCGTGCCCATGCCGCCCCTGGTGAAAATCCGCTCCGAGCGTGACCACATGTCGGCGATCGAACGTCGCATCGCCGACTTCATCCTCGACAACGCCCACCTCCTGCGCGATTACTCCTCCCAGCAGTTGGCCAGTGCATTGGGGATCAGCCAGTCCAGCGTGGTCAAGTTCAGCCAGAAGCTCGGCTTCAAGGGCTACCCCGATCTCAAGTACTCCATCGGCGAGGCCGTCGCGCGCGCCGGCAATGACCCGCACAGCCGACCACCCGCGCCGGAGGCGGCCGACGGCTTCACCCAGATCGCCGAGCGGCTGCGCGCAAGCAAAGCCGCCGCCGAAGAAGAAACCTGGCTGGCCAATCCACAGGCCGACATCGAAGCCATCGTGCAGCTGATCGACGGGGCACCCAAGGTGTTCGTCTACGGTCTGGGCGATGACGGCCTGTACGCGCGTGAGTTCGCCATGCGGCTGTCGCTGCTCGGCATGCTCACCGTGCACCACGCCGATCCGATCCTGATGATGGCCAACCTCTCGGCCGCGCGGCCCGGGGATGCGATGCTGGTGTTCTCCGAGTTCGGCAAGCTGCCGCAGTTGTTCCAGCTGTCGCGCCAGTTCCAGGACATGGGCGGCAAGGTGGTCTCGATCACCCGCCACAGCGCCAACCCGCTGCGCGCGCATGCAGATGCCAGCCTGGTGCTGTGCGCCCACGACCCGGCGCCGCACGTGGCGCAACTGCTGTACCGTTCCTCATTGCAGTCCCTGCTGGATGTTGTCTTCGTCCTGCTGTGCCACGCCAACCCGGACCGCCACCGCCAGCTCGGGGTGAACCTGGAACGGATCGAACACCTGATCGACAGCTGATCCCTGGAGTCCGCCACGATGATGTCGCTGTTCCGTTCCGTCACCGCCGCCGTGTTGCTGGTCGTCAGCGCGCCCGTTTTCGCCGCCACGCTGGAGGGCAGTACGCAGCTGGTCGTGGTCACCACCGAAGGCTGGGAGGCCACCCAGGGCAGGCTGCAGGCTTTCGAGCGCACCGACACGGGCTGGCAGCCACATGGCGCCGCCTTCGATGTGGCCGTGGGCCGCAGCGGCAGCGCGTGGGGCGAGGGACTGCATCCGGCCCAGGCCGGCACGCCGCAGAAGCAGGAAGGCGACGGGCGCAGCCCGGCCGGTATCTTTGCGATCGGGCCGGCCTTCGGCTATGCGCCCGGCGTCACCAGCGGCCTGCCCTACCAGCCGATGCGCGATACCAGCTACTGCATGGATGTACCGGATTCGCCGTACTACAACCGCATCGTCGATGCGGAGGTGGTCGGCGCCGAGGCCGTGGAAGGCTCGACCGAGCCAATGCGGCTGGACCTGCACAACAAGGGCGACGTGCGCTATCGCGAGGGCTTCGTCATCGAGCACAACCCCAGGGCCACGCCCGGCCGTGGCAGCTGCATCTTCGCCCACCTGTGGCGCGCGCCCGGTGAGGCCACCGCCGGCTGCACCGCGATGGAGCCTGCACGGATGACCACGCTGCTGGCCTGGTTGAATGCCAGCGCGCGGCCGCGCTTCGTGCTGCTGCCGCGTGCGGAGTACCAGCGCCTGCAGGCCGAGTGGCAACTGCCCGTACTGGCGGGGACCGTGCAGTGAGTACCGCACCGCCGGATCCGCAGCTCGAACGCGCGGTCAGCCGCTGGCAGATCGTCGGGCTCTCGATCAACGATGTGATCGGCAGTGGCATCTATCTGCTGCCGGCCGCCACCGTTGCCCTGCTCGGCCCCTTCAGCCTGTGGGGCGTGGTCGCCGCCGGCATCGTGGTCGCGCTGCTGGTGCTCTGCTATGCGCAGGCCGCCAGCTACTTCGACGAGCCCGGTGGCAGCTATCTGTATGCGCGTGAGGCGTTCGGCCGGTTTGCCGGGTTCGAGATCGGCTGGATGATCTGGCTGACCCGCATCAGCTCCGCGGCCGCGCTCAGCAATGCACTGGCCGATGCGGTGGCACGCTTCTGGCCGTGGGCCGGGCATGACATCGGCCGCGTCGCGATCATCGTCGTCTCGCTCGGTTTCCTCACCGCGGTGAATGTGGCCGGCGTGCGCTCGGCGGCACGCACCGGGGTCATCCTGGTGATCGGCAAGCTGTTGCCGCTGCTGTTGTTCGTGGCCATCGGCGTGTTCTACGTCGATACCGATCTGGCCTTCTCCGGCGTGCGCCCGGACCCGCACGATCTGCAGCGCATGGGCGAAGCCGCGCTGCTGCTGCTGTATGCCTACGCCGGCTTCGAGAACATTCCGGCCGCCGCCGGCGAGTACAAGAACCCGCGCCGCGATATTCCGTTCGCGTTGATCACCATGATCATCGCCGTCACCGTGATCTACGGCGCGGTGCAGTTCATCGCGCAGGGCACGCTGGCCGGGTTGGCCAGCTCGCCGACGCCGCTGGCCGATGCCGCCGCCAGCTTCGGTGGACTCACGCTCGCTTTGATCCTGACGGTGGGCGCGACGATCTCCATCCTCGGCACCAACAGCAACACGATGATGATGGGCCCGCGCTTCCTGTTCGCCTTGGCGCGCGATGGCTACGGGCCGAAGATCCTGGCCCAGGTGCACCCGCGCTTGCGCACACCGGCGGCGGCGATCATCGCGCAGGGCCTGATCGCGCTGGCGCTGGCCTTGTCCGGTTCGTTCGTGCAGTTGGCGCTGTTGTCGATGACCACGCGCCTGTTCGCCTACATCGGTACGGCCGCCGCGGTGCTGGTGCTGGCGCGGCGTTTCCGTGATCGCCCGGGTGCACTGAAGCTGCCGGGTGGCCCGTTGATTCCGATCCTCGCGCTGGTGCTGTGCCTGGCCCTGTTCGCCAGTGCGAGCTGGCAGAACATCGCCGCGGCGGGCATCGCGTTCGCCGTGGGTGCGGTGATCTACATGTTCCCGCGCCGCGATCACCAGGGCTGAGCAGATGCGCAGGTGAATGGCGCTTGATGTGTCATTCACCTCGCCGGTCCATGACGTTAACCCGGCTTTGGGTACGGTGAAACCTCACCCAACCGGAGCCAACACATGAGCACTGACTATCAGATTCCCGGCCGGGTGCCGGAAGACGGTGTCCCGCGCCAGGCCGTATCGGACTATTGGCGTGAGCGCTTTCCAAGCGAACCGTACTACGACAACAACCAGTTCTTCGATGATTACGAGCCCGCGTATCAGCTCGGTCATCGCACCCGTGCCGACGACATGATCCGCGCGTATGAAGAAGTGGAGGCGGAGCTGCAGTCCCGTTGGGCGCAGGAACACGGCCAGAGCAAGCTGAGCTGGGAACAGGCCCGCAATGCCGTGCGCCGCGGCTGGGATGAATCCACCGCGCTGCGCCAGGCGCACCTGGACAAGGGCGTGCCGCGCGGCACCTGATCGCGCTTGCCCGCAGAGCAACGGCGCAAACGACAACGGCGGCCTTCGGGTCGCCGTTGTCCTGTCTGCAGGACCTTTGGTCCACGCGGCCTTGATGGCCATGGTGTACAACAGGGGCTGGCCATCGCCTCCCCGACGGAGACTTCCATGACCCGCAAGCTGTTGCTCACCCTCGCCATCAGTCTCACCCCCGCCCTGTTCACCACCGCCTGTGTCGCGGCAGACACGGCCAGCCCGACCGCACCGGTCCTCAAGAAAGCCCAGTGGCCATTCGCCGCCACGGAGTTCGCCCGCTTCGACGAACCGTGGGCGATGAGCTTCCTGCCCGACGGCAGCCTGCTGGTCACCGAGAAGAAAGGCGCGCTGAAGCACTTCAACGTGCAGACCCGCAAGACCGCCACCATCACCGGCGTGCCCGAGGTGGCCTACGGCGGCCAGGGCGGTTTCGGCGATGTGCTGCCGCACCCTGACTTCGCGACGAACCAGCTGATCTATCTCAGCTACGCCGAGGAAGGCGATGGCGATACCCGCGGTGCTGCGGTGGCGCGTGCGCGCCTGGCACTGGCCGCCGATGGCAGCGGCACGCTGGAAGACCTCAAGGTGATCTGGCGCCAGACCCCCAAGGTCAGCGGCAAGGGCCATTACGGCCACCGCCTCGCCTTCGGTCCGGACGGCAAACTGTGGATCACCTCCAGCGAGCGCCAGAAGTTCGACCCGGCCCAGGACATGGGCGGCAATCTCGGCAAGCTGATCCGTCTCAACGACGACGGCAGCGTGCCGGCCGACAATCCGTTTGCCTCGCAGGGCGGCGTGGCCGCGCAGGTGTGGTCGCTGGGCCATCGCAATGCGCTGGGCATCGCCTTCGATGCGCGCGGCAAGCTGTGGGTGCACGAAATGGGTCCGGCCGGCGGTGACGAGTTGAACCTGATCGAGCGCGGCGCCAACTACGGCTACCCGATCGTCTCCAACGGCAGCCACTACGACGGCCGCGACATCCCCGACCACGACACCCGTCCGGAGTTCGCTGCCCCCAAGGTGACCTGGACCCCGGTGATCTCCCCGGCCGGTTTCATCATCTACAACGGTACGCAGTTCCCGGCGTGGAAGGGCAGCGGCTTCATCGGCGGCCTGTCGTCCAAGGCGCTGGTCCGCGTGGCCTTCGACGGCGACACCGCCCGCGAGGCCGAGCGCTTCGACATGGGTGAGCGCATCCGCGAGATCGAACAGGGTCCGGATGGCGCGATCTGGCTGCTGGAAGATGGCAGCAACGGCAAGCTGCTCAAGCTCACGCCGAAGGCCTGAGCCTTGGCAGGCTGCCGGCGCATCGCCGGCAGCCTGCATAACTCACGCGCGTTCCGGCGCTGCACCGGCTTATTGGATGGTCACGACCTTGACCTCGGTGCGGCTGCAGGCCGCATCCAGGCAGCTGCCGTTGAGCCAAACCTGGCCGTCGCCGATCATCACGCCCTGCTGGTTGACCATGACGTCGTCGAATTTCTGCGCGGCGATGGCCTTGCGCACGGCCGGGGTCAGGATGCGCTCGTAGTTGCGCTGGAACTCGCCGGGGCCGGTGATCCTGGCGCCGTTGGCGATGTTCAAGGGGAAGCGAACCTCCTCGACCACGGCGGCGCGATCGCCACCATTGACGGCTTTCTGGAAGGCGTTGAAGACGGTCTCATACTGGGCAGAATCGCCGAGGACCTGGTCGATGCGCTGGCGGACATCGCGGGTGCCAGCGCTGGTCGGCGCGGCGGGTGTGGCGGTGGCGTCCGCAGCAGGTGTCGTGGCACCGCCCGAAGCAGGCGCAGCGGCATCCGGCGCGGGGCTGCCGGCAGTGACCGCATCCGGCGACAGGCCCGAGGACGGCACGCTGTCACCCGGCGTCGGCCGGCCTTCGGGAATGGCCGTGGCCGGGCCCTGGGCGGGATCGGCGGCGGCGGCCTCGGCCGGCGGCGGCGCCGACGGACTGCAGGCGGCCAGCCACAACGGGCTGGCCAGGGCCAACAGCAACGGGGTACGGGTCAGGCGCATGGGGGGCTCCATCGGTTTCACGAGGGAGCCAGCGTACCCGCCGAAACGTCAGCCGCCGATGATGGCTCACGGTGGTGCCGGCCAGCGGCCGGCACTACGAGATGACGCGAGGCCGGCTCAGGCGGCCAGCAGCTCGAAGATCACCGGCTCGCCGCTGACCGACGATGCGCACACCCACAGCTCGAACTGGCCCGGCTCGGCGCGGAACACGCCATCGCGACCGGTGAAGCCCAGCGCATGGCGGTCCAGCGTGAACTGCACCTCGGTGCTCTCACCCGGCTGCAGGGCGATCTTGTCGAAGCCCTTCAGCTCGCGCACCGGCCGCACACGGCTGGCCACACGGTCGTGGATGTACAGCTGCACCACTTCCTCTCCCGCCACCGCACCGGTGTTGGTCAGCGTGGTGGTGATGGTCAGGGTGTCGTCCCAGCCCAGCTGCGCGCTGCTCAGCTGCGGCACGCCATAGGCGAACGTGGTGTAGCCGATACCGTGGCCGAAGGCGTATGCCGGCTCGTTCGGAATCTCGCGCCAGCGCGCCTTGAACTCGGACATGGTCGGCAGTTCCGGGCGACCGGTACGCGCGTGGTTGTAGAAGTACGGCTGCTGGCCGGACACCTGCGGGAAGCTGACCGGCAGGCGACCGGACGGGTTGTAATCACCGAACAGCACATCGGCCACGGCGTGCCCGGTCTGGGTGCCCAGGTACCAGGTGATCGCCACGGCATGCGCATTGCGCACGGCGCCCTGCAGGGCCAGCGCGCGGCCATTGCGCAGCAGCACCACCAGCGGCTTGCCGGTCATCGCCACTGCCTCGGCCAATGCCTGCTGCGCGGGCGGCAGCGTGATCTCCACGCGCGACTGCGCTTCACCGCTGTACCGCTGCGGTTCGCCCAGCGCGAGTACCACCACATCGGCACGCAGCGCGGCAGCGACCGCCTGTTCGATACCGTCCTGCACGGCCGCTTCCAGATCACAGCCCGCCACGATCTCCAGCAGCGCCTCATCGCTGATCGCCGCGCGGATGCCGGCTTCCAGGGTGACGTAGCGCGACTTGTCGCCAAACAAGGTCCAGCAGCCTTCGATGTTCTCGCGGTCCTGCACGAACGGCCCGATCAGCGCGATCTTCTGGCCGGCCTTCTTCAGCGGCAGCACCGACTCGGCATTCTTGAGCAGCACGATCGAGCGGCGCGCGGCATCGCGCGAGAGTTCGTCATGCGCAGCGATATGCGAAGTGTCCGCTTCGCGTGCCAGATCGAGCGAGCGGTACGGGTCGTCAAACAGACCGATCGCGTCCTTCAGGCGCAGGATGCGGCGCACCGATTCGTCCAGCGTGGCCATCGGCACTTCGCCGCTCTCGATCAGGCCCGGCAGGTGCTCGGCGTAGAAGCCGCTCTGCATGCTCAGGTCCAGGCCGGCAGTGAAGGCCTTGGCGGTGGCGTCGCGGTCATCGGCGGCGTAGCCGTGCGCGACCAGCTCCATGTCGGCGGTGTAATCGGAGATCACCACGCCCGGGAAGTTCCACTCCCCGCGCAGGATGTCGGTCAGCAGCTCGGCGTTGGCGCTGGCCGGCACGCCGTTGATGTCGTTGAAGGAGGACATCACGGTCAGGGCGCCAGCTTCGAAGGCGGCCTTGAAGGGCGGCAGGTGGACGTCGCGCAGGGTCTGCGGCGAGATGTCCACCATGTTGTATTCCATGCCGGCCATCACCGCGCCGTAAGCGGCGAAATGCTTCGGCGTGGCCAGCAGCGCATCGTCGGCGCGCAGGTCCGGGCCCTGGAAGCCGCGCACACGGGCGGCGGCGAATGCACAGCCCAGCACCACGTCTTCACCGGCACCCTCGGCACCCCGGCCCCAACGCTGGTCGCGGGCGATATCCACGGCCGGTGCATAGGTCCAGTGCAGGCCGGCGGCGGTGGCTTCCACCGCGGTGGCACGGGCGGTGCGCTCAGCCAGATCCGGCTCGAAGCTGGCGGCCTCGCCCAGCGGGATCGGGAACACGGTGCGCATGCCATGGATCACGTCCGCAGCCAGGATCACCGGGATCTTCAGGCGGCTTTCTTCCAGCGCGACCTGCTGGATGCGGCGGCCGGCTTCCACGCCCACGCCATTGAACAGCGAGCCCACCTTGCCCTCGCGCACCTGCTGCAGCACCTGGTCGGCGTTGCTGACGTTGGCTTCCGGATTCACATCCGGCGCGAACGGGCGGACCATGTCGGCGAACACACCCAGCTGGCCGACTTTTTCAACGACGGTCATCTGGGCAATGAGGGTTTCGATACGATCGGCGGCCACCGGCTGTCCTTATGAAAACGTTTACAAGCCCGGGATTCTAGCGTTCCCGAAGCCGTTGTGAATGACTTTTGCGTTCATTTTTCTTCCCCGGAGGGAGACCCCCGCCGCCGCGCGGGCGGCGACGGAGGCACAGGAGCTTACTCCGCAGCGGCCAGGCGCTGCTGCCCCGCCATCAACATGGCATCACTGGATTCCTGGAAAACCCGCAGCCCGAAGGCCGGGAGGATCGCCAGCAGGTGATCGAACACGTCCGACTGCACGCCCTCGTACTCACCCCACGCCGTGCTGCGGGTGAAGCAGTAGATCTCCAGCGGCAGGCCCTGTGTGGTGGGCTGCAGCTGCCGTACCAGCAGGGTCATCTCCGTATGGATGCCCGGATGGTGCTGCAGATAGCGCTCCACATAGGCGCGGAAGGTGCCCAGGTTGGTGACCCGGCGCGCATTGACGGCCGCTACGCCCTTGGCCTGGAGTTCGGCGTTGTACTGCTGCAGCTCGGCCTGCTTGCCGCGCAGGTAATCGCCCAGCACCGCGAACTGCTCCAGCTCGGCCAGCATCGGCGCATCGACGAAGCCGACACTGTGCTGGTCCAGATACAACGAGCGCTTGATCCGGCGCCCGCCCGCTTCCTGCATGCCGCGCCAGTTCTTGAACGACTCGGTCACCAGCTTCTTGGTCGGGATCGTGGTGATGGTCTTGTCGAAGTTCTGCACGGTAATGGTGTGCAGCGCGATATCGATCACGTCGCCATCGGCGTTCTGGCTGGGCATTTCGATCCAGTCGCCCAGCCGCACCCGGCCATCGCCGCTGATCTGCACGCTGGCCACCAGCGACAGTATCGTGTCCTGGAAGATCAGCATGAGTACCGCGGTGGCCGCGCCGAGGCCGGTGACCAGCGGGCCGAGCTTCACCCCCAGCAGGGTCGCCACGATCGACAGGCCGGCGATGACGAAGACGATGATCTTCACGACCTGCAGGTAGCCCTTGATCGGCTTGTTGCGCGCATCCGGGCGGCGCTCGTACAGATCGTTGGCGGCGTCCAGCGCATGCGAGACGGCCAGCGCCACGGTCAGCACCGCCCACGCCCGGCACGCCCCGATCACGAACTCCACCAGCTCCGGCGGCAGATCGGGCACGATCCGGATGCCGGCGGCGATCACCATGCTCGGCACCACGTTGGACAGCCGCGAGATCACCCGCAGGTTGTTGCCACCTTCATTGCCCGCGCTGTGGCCAGGCAGGCGGTTGACCAGCTTGCGCAGACCGCGCAGCAGGATCTTCTTGGTGACGAAGTTGGCCAGCCAGGCCGCCAGGGCCAGCGCCGCCAGCACCAGCAGGGTGTAGGCCCAGGGCCAGGGTTCCAGGGTCCGCTGGACACTGTCCAGCCATCGGGTTGCCACTACCGCATCCAACATCGTGTATCGCTCTCCTATCAGGGGTATCAGGGCGTTGCCAGGTCCTGCGCGCTGCGCTCGATGATCACGCCGACCGCGCGCGCGCCGCGTACCGCGCCGGGCTTGCTGAGCTTCAGGCGCAGCCACTGCACGTTGAATTCACGCAGCACGATCTCGGCGATGCGCTCGGCCAGGGTTTCGACCAGGCCGTAGTCCGAGTCACGCACGAATTGCTCGATGCGCTTGCTGACGGCTTTGTAATTGAGGGTATCGGCGATGTCGTCGCTGGCCGCCGGGCGGCGGTTGTCGAAGCCCATTTCGAGATCGAAACGCAGGGTCTGGCGGATCCGCCGTTCCCAGTCGTAGATCCCGATCAGGGCATCGATTTCGAGCCCTTCAATGAATACCTTGTCCATAGCCATGCCACGTGGAAGATGGCGACCATGGTAACGGGGCTGTCCGGAATGTGCCGGAACCGGGGTGAGTGGGCGCGCCCTACACCGCCGGCAGCGTCGCCATATCCCAGCGCGGCGTGACCTGCACCTGGGGCGGAGTGTGCTGGCCCGCTTCCAGACGCAGCGCGCCAGCGAAGGCGATCATCGCGCCGTTGTCGGTGCACAGCGCCGGGCGCGGGAAGCAGGCGCGGCCACCACGGCGGGCAGCCATCTGCTGCAGCTTGGCGCGCAGGCGCTTGTTGGCCCCGACCCCGCCGGCCACCACGATCACATCGGTGCCCGCCGCCTCCAGCGCGCGCTCGCACTTGATCGCCAGGGTGTCGACCACGGCATCTTCAAAGCCCCGTGCGATGTCAGCGCGGGTCTGCTCGCTCTGGTCACTGTCGCGCCAGGCCAGCAGGACCTGGGTCTTCAACCCGGAGAAGCTGAAATCCAGCCCGGGGCGGTCGGTCATCGGGCGGGTGAACTTGAACCGGCCCGGCGTGCCGCGCTCGGCCAGGGCGGCCAACTGTGGGCCACCGGGGTACGGCAGGCCCATCAGCTTGGCGGTCTTGTCGAAGGCCTCGCCGGCGGCGTCGTCCAGGGTCTCGCCGAGCAGGCGGTACTGGCCGATCCGGTCCACGGCGACCAGCTGGGTATGCCCACCGGACACCAGCAGGGCCACGAAGGGCGCCTGCGGCGGATCGTCTTCCATCAGAGGGGCCAGCAGATGCCCTTCCATATGGTGTACACCGACCGCCGGCACCTCCAGCGCCCAGGCCAGCGAACGGGCCACGCCCGCCCCGACCAGCAGCGCGCCGACCAGACCGGGGCCGGCGGTATAGGCCACCCCGTCGATGTCGGCCACGCTCATGCCGGCCTCGGCCAGGGTCTGCCGGATCAGCGGCAGCAGCTTGCGCACGTGGTCGCGGCTGGCCAGCTCGGGCACCACCCCGCCGTACTCGGCGTGAAGGGCAATCTGGCTGTAGACCGCATGGGCGCGCAGGGCGTGGATCCCGGACAGGGAGGTGTCATACACCGCCACGCCGGTCTCATCGCAGGAAGATTCGATACCAAGGACTCGCATAACGGGTATTATGGACCTCTTCAGGCCCCGGCAGACGTACGCTGGCCTGTCTGCGCATCACCCGTGGCCAAGAAGTTCGCCGGGGTGGGTTGCAACTTCTTTTCTCGCCGCTATAATGTGCGGCTCTCACCGGGCGTGACCCGGTTCTACTGTGTCCCGGAGATTCCATGCCCAGCGTTAAAGTCCGCGAGAACGAGCCCTTCGAGTTTGCGCTCCGTCGCTTCAAGCGCACCTGCGAAAAGGCCGGCGTGCTGGCCGAAACCCGCAAGCGCGAGTTCTATGAAAAGCCGACCCAGGAGCGTAAGCGTAAGGCTGCCGCTGCTGTGAAGCGTCAGCTGCGCCGTTCGTCGCGCGACGTCACCAAGCGTCAGCGCCTGTACTGATCGGACGCAACTTCGATACGGCAGGCCTTGGCCTGTCGTGACGGAGCCGAAGCCGGAACGCGCGAGCGTTACCGGCTTTTTGCGTTCCAGCGCTTCGGCGCCCCGCTTTCCTTTTCCACCGACACGAGGTGTTCCCATGAGCCTGAAGCAGCAGCTCACCGATGACATGAAGGCCGCCATGAAGGCCGGCGAGAAGCACCGCCTGGGCGTGATCCGCCTGATGAACGCCGCGATCAAGCAGCGCGAAGTCGACGAGCGCATCGAGCTGGACGACGCCGCCGTGCTCGCCGTGCTGGAAAAGATGGTCAAGCAGCGCAAGGACTCGGTCAGCCAGTTCGAAGCCGCCAACCGCGAAGACCTGGCCGTGATCGAGCGCGAGGAAATCGTGGTGATCGACCAGTACCTGCCGGCCAAGCTGGGCGAAGCCGAGATCGTGACCGCCATCCAGGCCGCGATCGCTGAAACCGGCGCGGCCACCCCGGCCGACATCGGCAAGCTGATGGGTGCGCTCAAGCCGCGCCTGGCCGGTCAGGCCGACATGGGCCTGGTGTCCAAGCTGGTCAAGCAGCAGCTGGCCGGCTGATCCCGCCGCCACGCCGCAGTGAAAAGGCCCGCATCTCGCGGGCCTTTTCAGTTGCAGCAGGCCCGTTGTTACGAGGCCTGGCGGCAGTTGCGCAGCGTCATCGAGCTTTCCTCGATCGAACTGATCTCGCCTTCCAGCTTGGCCCAGTCGCGCTCGCGCAGCATGGTGAAGTTGGCGGCCTGGTCCGACGCGAATTCGCAGCGGATGGTGTAGTTGTTGTTGTTGAACGTGTCGTTCTGGCGGACGCGCAGCAGGCCGCGGGTCGGGGTGACCAGATAGTTGATCGAGCCGACCTCGCCGGGCTTGGTCGAATACGTGTTGGTGTTGACCGTATAGATCTGGCCGTCGATCTGATAGCGCCGCCCCACGTACTTCGCGTACAGCGGCAGGAAGGTGGCCGAGCGATCGCCCTTGTCTTCCTTGTTGGTGGTGGTCCCCAGCAACATGTCCTTGAAGGCGCCGGCACTGCGGTACAGCGCCATGGTGTCTTTCACTTCCTTGCCCATTTTCTTGGACAGGTCCGGCGCGGCCACCGTCTCTACGGCCGGCATTGGATACTGCGAACGCCCCGCCGCAGCGAGCGCATCGCCCTGGCTGCCTGCCTTCAGCTTGCCAAGCATCTCGCACATCGACTGCTTGGCCGCCTGCGGCTCGATCGTCTGGCCGCGGGCCAGCTTGGTCGCCAGGGTGACGCGGCCGGTGCGGTCGGCCGTCGCAACCATCACCAGCGGGGTGCGCAGGCCTTCTCGCTGGATCAGGTACTGATCGCCGCTGTCGCCGTCCACCAGCTGGCCGCCGACCTCGAACTTGTCATCGCCGCCGATCTTGCGCAGCTGGTCCAGCGCGCTCTGAACCTTCAACCCCGGCAAGGTGAGATCGGCCATGTAAAGCGCGCCGTTGCGCGGATCCCCTACCGTCTTGAAGGCCTTTTCGCAGGCCGGGGACGCCATCGCTGGCCCTGCAGCGGCCAACAGCACCATCGTCGTGTAGACCATTCCTTTCATGAAGCGTCCTTTCTGCTGTGAAGGTGGAAAACCGGGCAAAAGGATAACGCGATATCCGTCAAGATCTTGACCTGATCGAACCACTTCACCCGGCTGAGCCCGGCGATTTGCTAGAACGGAGGCCTCGCTCCCGATCTGACGCCGTCCATGCCGCATACGCGCCCTTCCCTGTCCACCGTCCGCAAACACCTGGCGCGGCTGGAGCAGAGCTTCCCCGCCGTACTGCTGCGCCGCTTCATCGATGCGGACGTGATGACCCAGGCCGCCGCGCTGGCCTTCTACGCCCTGCTCTCGATGGCGCCGCTGCTGGTGCTGCTGCTGTGGCTGACCGCCTCGCTGTACCCCCCGGCGCAGCAGGCGCTGCTGGGCCAGATCAATGACGTGGCCGGCACCAGCGCCGCCTCGGTGGCGGAGACCGTGCTCAGCAACGCCAACAACCAGCCGGACATCGGCACGCTGGCCGGCGTGTGGAGCACCCTGCTGCTGTTCATTGGTGCCACGGCGGTGTTCGCGCAGCTGCAGAACGCCCTGAACCTGATCTTCAACACCAGCGGCGAGCGCCTGGACGGCATCGTGGCCTGGTTGCGCAAGCGCGTGTTTTCGTTCGGCGTGGTGCTGGCGCTGGGCTTCCTGCTGATCCTCTCGATGACCGCCACCACGATGCTGCAGGTCGTGTTCGCGCACCTGCCCTCGGTGCTGCCGGCGATCGGCTATCTGACCAGCCTGGCCCTGTACACCGTGGGCTTCGCCTTCCTCTACCACTACCTGCCCGACCGCCGCGTGGCGTGGCGCCAGGCCTTCATCGGTGGTGCGATCACCTCGGCCCTGTTCGCACTGGGCCGCTATGGCATCGGCCTGTACATCGCCACCGTCGCACCGGGCAGCGCGTATGGCTCGATGGGCGCGCTGGTGATCTCGCTGGTGTGGATCTACTACGCCACGGTGGTCTTCTTCGTCGGTGCACTGATGACCTCGGTGATTGATGAGCGCCTGCGCGCCCATGCCGTCCTCGCCGAGGCTGGGGTGGAGCCACCGAAACCGGGCGAACCGGCCGGCAGCTAGTAGACTAGCGGTACCCCCGCTTCCGTGCGTGGCCGTGACCGGCCATGCCCCCGCCTGCTGCCCATGGCCCGTATCCCCGACGCATTCATCGACGACCTGCTGGCCCGCTCCGACATTGTCGAGGTGGTGGGCAGTCGCGTGCCGTTGAAGCGCCAGGGCAAGGAATACGCAGCGCGCTGCCCGTTCCATGACGAGCGCTCGGCCTCGTTCACGGTCTCACCGACCAAGCAGTTCTATCACTGCTTCGGCTGCGGCGCGCATGGCACGGCGATCAGCTTCCTGATGAATTACGACCGCCTCGAGTTTCTCGACGCGGTCGATGAGCTGGCCAAGCGCGTGGGCATGGAAGTGCCGCGCGATACCCAGCCGCGCACCGCCCAGCAGCAGGACGACAGCCGCGATCTGTACTCGGCGCTGGATGCGGCCACGCGCTTCTTCCAGACCGCGCTGAAGGGCAGCGACCAGGCGCGCGCCTACCTGGACCAGCGCGGAGTCGATGAAGAGAACCGCGAGCGCTTCGCCATCGGTTACGCACCGGATGGCTACAGCGCGCTGAAGGATGCCCTGGGCAAGGACGAGCGGCGGATGAAGCTGCTCGACCGCGCCGGCCTGTTTTCCAAGAACGACCGTGGCCACGTCTACGACAAGTTCCGCGACCGGGTCATGTTCCCGATCTTCGACCGCCGTGGCCGCGTGATCGCCTACGGCGGCCGGGTGATGGAAAAAGACGACGGCCCGAAGTACCTCAACTCGCCCGAAACCGCGCTGTTCCACAAGGGCCGCGAGCTGTACGGCCTGTGGCAGGTGCGCCAGGCCAACCAGAAGATCGAGCGGCTGATCGTGGTCGAGGGCTACATGGACGTGGTCTCGCTGTTCCAGTTCGGCGTCACCCAGGCGGTGGCGACACTGGGCACGGCGACCACGCCGGACCACGCCGAGCTGCTGTTCCGCAATGCGCCGGACGTGTTCTTCTGCTTCGATGGCGATGCCGCCGGCCGGCGCGCCGGCTGGCGTGCGCTGGAGTCGGTGCTGCCGCGCATGAAGGACGGCCGCCAGGCCTTCTTCCTGTTCCTGCCCGATGGCGAAGACCCGGACACCATCGTGCGCAAGGAAGGCCGCGAGGGCTTCGATGCCCGCCTGCAGCAGGCCACGCCGCTGTCGCAGTTCTTCTTCGACGAGCTCACCCGTGAGGTCAACATGGGCACGCTCGACGGCAAGGCACGCTTGGCCGAACGGGCCAAGCCGATGCTGGCGCAGATTCCCGATGGCGCCTTCGGCGACCTGATGAAGCAGCAGCTGACCACGCTGACCGGCCTGGGCGCCAAGCCCGGTGCATCCGCGCAGCCCTCACGCCAACCGCAGCGCGCGGTGGCACCGGCACAGCGCCGCAGCCTGGTGCGCGCGGCCATCGCGATCCTGCTGCAGCAGCCCTCGCTGGCGATGACCTTGGACGGCCATCACTTCACCGGCCTGCGCCTGCCCGGCATCGAACTGCTGACCGAACTGCTGACCCTGGTCGAACAGCGCCCGGACATCAGCACCGGGGCGTTGCTGGAGCACTTCGAAGGCCGCGAGGAGCAGGAGTCGCTGCACAAGCTGGCCGCGCAGACCCTGCCAGGCGACGAGGCGATGTGGACCCAGGAGCTGCATGACGCGGTGGCCCAGCTGGAGAAACAGCTGCTGATGCAACGTCTGGATGAGCTTCAGGCAAAGCAGAGCCAGCAGGGTCTGGACGATACTGACAAGTACGAGCTGCGCGAACTGCTCAAGGCGCGCAGCACCCTCCGCTTCTGACCAACGGAGCCGTCGTGGCCTCCCTCCTTGCGAACCCCGCTGCATCGATTCTCCGCTGGCTCCGCGCTGCCGTAATCGCCGCACTGCTGGCGCTATGCATGCCCGCTTGGGCCGCGGAGCTGCCCTTCGCGCAGCCACGGCCGCAGCTGTACACCGCAGGACAACCCAGCGCCGCTCAGCTGCAGCAGGCCGCCGCGGCCGGGGTCACGACGCTGATCGACCTGCGCCAGCCCGACGAAGCGCGCGGCTTCGATGAAACCGCCGCGGCCGAACGCCTGGGGCTGCGCTATGTGCGCATCCCCGTTGCCGGTGCCGCCGGCCTGACCGACGCCAATGCGCAGGCCCTGCGTACCGCGCTGGCGCAGAGCCAGGGCCCGGTGCTGCTGCACTGCGCCTCCGGCAATCGCGCCGGTGCGCTGCTGGCACTGCTGCAGGCGCGTGACGGTGCCTCGGTGGATCAGGCCCTGCAGTTCGGCCGCGCGGCCGGCATGACCTCGCTGGAAGCGCCGACCCGTGTTTTGCTGGAGCAGGACGCCGCGCGTTGACCCTGCTCTTCTTCCCCCGCTTACTTCCCTGCTCTACAGGAACCTGCCCACCATGACCCGCTGGTGGTCGCGCCTGCGACCGGACAACTTCACCCTCGCCCTGCTCTGCACCGTGCTGCTGGCGTCCTTCCTGCCGATGCACGGCGCCGCCGCGATGGTGCTCGACGATGTCACTGACGTCGCCATCGCCGCGCTGTTCTTCCTGCACGGCGCGCGCCTGCCGCGTGAATCGATCGTCGCCGGCCTGCTGCACTGGCGCCTGCACCTGACCATCCTGGCCTGCACGTTCGTGATGTTCCCGCTGCTGGGCCTGATGTTCAAACCGCTGGATGGCTGGCTGCTCACGCCCGAGCTGTACATCGGCGTGCTGTTCCTGTGTGCGCTGCCATCCACCGTGCAGTCCTCGATCGCGTTCACCTCGATCGCCCGTGGCAACGTCCCGGCGGCGGTGTGCAGCGCCTCGCTGTCGAGCATCCTCGGCGTCTTCCTGACCCCGCTGCTGCTGGCCCTGCTGGCCGGCACCGAAGGCGGCATGCACAACCCCGGCCAGGCCATCGTCAGCATCATGCTGCAGTTGCTGGTGCCGTTCGTGGCCGGCCATCTGCTGCGCCCGTGGATCGCCCGCTGGGTCGAGAAGCAGCGCGCGCTGCTGCGCTATACCGACCAGGGCACGATCCTGCTGGTGGTCTACTCCGCCTTCGGCGAAGCGGTCAGCGAAGGGCTGTGGAGCAAGACGCCGCTGTTGTCGCTGCTCAGTGTGGCCGTGGTGGCGGCGGTGCTGCTCGGCATCGCGATGCCGCTGATCCGCTTCATCGCGCGCCGGCTGGGCTTCAACCGCGAAGACGAGATCACCATCCTGTTCTGCGGCTCCAAGAAGAGCCTGGCCACCGGCGTGCCGATCGCCAAGGTGCTGTTCGCCGGCGGCAGCCTCGGTGCGATCGTGCTGCCGATCATGATCTACCACCAGATCCAGTTGATCGTCTGCGCGATGATCGCGCAGCGGTATGCACGTGACCCGGTCACCCCGCGGTAGGGTCGCTCGACAGACGACCGCCGATATCGCAAGTCATCTGTCGAGCGACCCTACCGGAGGACAGCCCGTGGAAGCGTTGCGCTGTTATCGCCGTCGTATCAATCTTTCACACCAGCGGCGATCTGTTGCAACACGATGGCTTTTTGCTCCACGTCGCCTTCCCCGATAGCGATCAGCGAGTAGGCCTTGTTTTCCCCTGCCCATTCCAACGTTGCGCGGCTGCGCCCAAGATCATCCGAGACTTGTTCCAGCTGCGCAGGCACACCGTTAACGCGGATGTTCTGAAACTCTGCGATCACCTCTACTTTGCTGCCTGGGGCACGAAAGTTGTGTTCATTGAACTCGACGATACCCAAGCCATTCACGCGATAGAAACGGGTTAGACCGGTGGATTTGAGCCCATCCAGTGCGCCGCTTGGCTCCATTCCGATCAGCTCCGCCGCACCGAGAATTGTGCGTTGGAGATCGGATGGCGGCGAAGGCAATCGCCGACGCAGTTCTGCGTTGGAACGTACGGTTCTCGGAAGCGAAGAGATCAGCTGGCCCTGCGATGGGATCTCGCCATTGGAAACCCGTCGCACTCCGGCTCGACTTAGCGCTATTTCGGCACGGAAGTGTTGCTTGACTTCTTCGGGTGCATCCAACTCAGACAGGGGAATGACCTGATAGGTACCCTGCTCCGACGAGCGGCGCACTCCATTGCTGCTGTCTTCCATTGCGGCGCGCATGGTTCGCTCATTCAACCACTTTCCTACCGCATCCACGTCGTTCTGGGCACTGAAGCTCGGGGCACTGTACAGCGACGCGACAATCAGCAACGACACGGCCAAAGAATTCATGAGGGTCACCATTCGGTCAGATTGCAGTTGACTGCGTAAGTGCTTTCGGTATTTACCTTGCCCCTGAAAATCCAAGTGTGGTAGCCCTTCACCGTGATCCGCTCGTTGTGAGACTGGTCGCCCGCGCGAAACCGCCACCACACCGTTCCATTATTGGGCGCGCCCAGGGTGTGCCTCGGTTTCAGTTCACCTTGCGCATGATGTGTGCTCGCGGCTGATCCCGGCATTCTCCTGAAAAGCGGCCTGTCATACGTGATTGATTCATTGACGGACAACAGACAGTTGGCACGACTCAGGGTTTTCATCGCAGCAGATGCTTCTGCACTGATGAGCAGGCCAGTAGCCATCGCGGCTACGACCCCGATGTCTCTTATGGACGTCACTTGAGCACCATGAGATTGAGCGAGCAAAGTCTCGCGACGTCATTTCTACGGGGTTGTTTCTGATGAAAGTGAGCGCTGTGTATCGTTGCAGGTCGTGCAATCGGTTCCCCCCCCCTCGACGCGGGGGTTCCTTACAAGAGACCGTGCCTCAAGCGCCATCCATGTGAGGGGAGTGCCGGGAGGTCGTCTCCCAGATGACACCGCGCATGGATGCAGCGCGGCGCGGTCGCAGGATGCGGAGAAGCGCCCCGCCGGTATCGATGATTGGCGGAGGGTAAGCGCGGTCGCAAACGTAACGGCGCTTACAAAGCCGAACTCCGGTAAAGGTCATGCCTTACCGGGCTGGTGGTGTCTGCGTGCGGTCGTTTGGGAAGGGACCCTACCAGGGCACCGCATCCTCGGCATTCGGCCTCGCTACGGGTCCGTCAGCGTCCCCACGCTCAGCGCCGGCAGATGCACCCACACGTCGTAGGACCGTTCCGGATCCGTTTCGACGACCGGATCCTGCGCCGGCAATTCACGCAGCGTGAGCGCGCGGCAGGGGTTCATGCAGCCCCAGAACTGCCCACGCAGCGCTTCCACGCGCACGCTGTACAGCGGAAGGTCCAGCAGGTACGACGCCATGGTGCGGTGCTTCATCTCCGGCGGCGCGTCCGCGAAGGGGTGGCGCATCGCGTGCACGTTACCAGTGAGCACCACCATCCGCGCCCCGGCCGGCAGTGCGTTGAACTGCTGGCGCAAGTGCGTGGCCATCGCAGCGTCGCGATCCATATCGCTGTCGTACGTACTGATTTCAATGTCATAGCCGGCCACGCCTATGTCGCGCCCCTGCAGGCGCAGCACGCGCAGCGTCTCGATCAGCGCCAGCATGTCCCGGCTGCGGCGCCCGTCGTGCTGGTCGTCCTTTACCTGCCAGAACGGCGAGGTGCGCAGTGCCGCCCGCGCATCAGCATCGCCGCTGGAGCGCAGGTAACGCGCCAGAGCGGCGTTCTCGCTCATCGGCAGTTCCAAGCCCAACCGCACCGGTGCGGTGTCGCGGCTGTAGCGTTCCATCAGGTCGGCCACCAGCAGCGGTGTCTCGGCGGTGCCGTGGTATTCGCCCAGCATCACCAGCCGGTGGTTGCCCGCCAAGGTCACTATCTGCGTTGCGGTGTCAGCGACACTGCCTGCCGGCACGGCAGCGGCTGTGCCGCACACCATCGAAGCCACCATTACAGCCATCCAGAGCCATCGCTTCATACCGTCACGTCCTGTTGGGGTCATGAAAGCAATGGCGATGCTATGGCCGGTTTCAAGGCCGGCGCAGGAAGCTCACAGGAACGGCAGCATCCAGTGGTCCACCATCAGGAAGGCGAACAGCGCCATCAGGTAGACGATGGAGTAGCCGAACATCTTCATCGAGAACAGTTCGTCCGGCGGATTCAGCATGCGCCAGGCGTACCAGAGGAAGACCGCGTTGAGCACGATCGCGCCGCCCAGGTAGAACATGCCGCTCATGCCGAACACGACCGGCAGGAGGCTGACGATGGCCAGGGCGATCGAATAGACCATGATCGACTTGCGGGTGTACGCCACGCCGTGGGTGACCGGCAGCATCGGGATTTCCGCCTTGGCGTAATCCTCGCGGCGGAAGATCGCCAGCGCCCAGAAGTGCGGCGGGGTCCAGATGAAGATGATCAGCACCAGCAGCGACGCGTAGGCCCAGTCCCACGGGCCCTGCATGCCGGTGATCGCGGCCCAGCCGAGCATCGGCGGAGTCGCACCGGCGAGGCCGCCGATGACGATGTTCTGCGAGGTCGCGCGCTTGAGGTACACGGTGTAGATCACCGCGTACCCGATCAGCGAGGCGAAGGTCAGCACGGCGGTGATCACGTTGACCCAGACCACCAGGATCGTCATCGACAGCGCGATCAACAGGCCGGCGAAGACGAGCACCTGCCACGGCTTGACCTTGCCCACCACCAGCGGGCGCCACGAGGTACGCGCCATCTGTGCATCGATGCGCGCGTCCAGCAGCTGGTTGATCGCTGCGGCGGCCGAAGCGGCCAGCCAGATGCCGAGGAAGCCGAGGGCGCCGTCCAGCGCCTGCTGCGCGGTCGGCACGCCGGGGATGGCCAGGAACATGCCCACCAGCGCGGTGAACACGATCAGGGCGACGACCTTGGGCTTGGTCAGATCCCAGTACTGACGGTAACTGGCCATGCCGTCAGCCTGCCTGCACGGCAGTGGACGCAGCGCTGGCCTTGCCACCCTCGGCATCCGGCGCGCGCAGGCGCGCCAGCAAGGTCACCAGCACGAACAGCAGGGCCACGGCGCCCCCGCTGTGCGCGACAGCCACTTCCAGCGGCACCGCCAGCTTCACGTTGAGGATGCCCAGGGTGATCTGCAGCACCACCAGCAGACCCAGGGCGCTCGCCCAGCCGCGCATGCTCGGCAGGCGGAACAGGCGCACCGACAGCCACAGCAGGTACACGGCGACCACGATCGCCATCAAGCGGTGCGCCATCTGGATCGCGATGCGCGAGGCGCCATCGAGCACGCCCCCTTCGTAATCCACGCCGATGCCACGCCAGAGGGTGAAGCCTTCCTTGAAATCATGCGGCGGCCACCACTGGCTGACGCAGCGCGGGAAATTGTCCAGCGAGGCGCTGCCGCCACCGCAGGCGAGTGCGGCGTAGTTGGCGCTGACCCAGCCGCCGAGGGCGATCTGCGCGACCAGCACGGCCACGCCGGCGCGGATCAGCCACTTCAGCTTGGGCGCCTCGGCCAGGGTGATCGGCATATGCGTGGCGCGCCACGCCATCCATACCAGCAGGCCGAACATGAGCATGCCGCCGAGCAGATGGCCCATGACCACGATCGGCTTGAGCAGCCAGGTGACCGTCCACATGCCGAGCAGCGCCTGGAAGATCACCACTGCCAGCGTCAGCAAGGCGGCACGGGCCAGGTCGATGTTGGTCCAGCGCAGCGCGGCGATCAGCAGGATCGCTTCGCCGATCAGGGCGATGATGCTCGCGGGGACGTGCATGCCCATCATGTACAGCGGTATGCCGGTCGCCACCAGCACACAGGCAGTGATCACCGCCGTACTGCCCCAGCGACGACGACGCGTGGCCAGCAGCGCCAGGGTGAGGATCTCGATGCCGAGTGCACCGGCCAGGAAACGGTGCACCTGCTCGCGCCACGCCTTGTGCGTTTCCAGCGGACGGATCTTGGCGGCCTCGTGGCCGATCACTTCCTCGGCGTGCTGCGGCCAGGTGACACGGCCATAGCAGGTCGGCCAGTCCGGGCAGCTCAGGCCCGCATCGGACAGGCGCACGAACGAACCGAACATGATCGTGCTGGCGGTCATGATCAGCGCAAACCACGCCAGACGGTGGAAATTGCGGTGCAGCACCGGGCGTGCGGAGAGGCTCATCTAAACGGAACTCACTTCAGTTTCAGCAGCGTGGCCAGGTCTTTGCGCAGACCGGCCATATCGAATCCCGGCGCGTACCGCATGATCACGAATCCGTTGGGATCGATCACATACACAGGCGTGCCGGCGGCGTCATCCACGGCGGGCAAAGCGGCACGCAGGTCCGGTTGGGCGCGCAGCGCGCGCAGTGCGGGCATGCCCTGGACCTCGGCCGGCGGCGTGCCCAGCCACAGGATCTCGACATTATCGGCGTTATGGCCGAACAGCTGCCACACCTTGCCCAATCCCTGCGACAAAGTGACGCACTCGCTGGTACAGCTGGCAGATGGGGCCACCAGGATCCGCCAGGTGCGATCGTTGGGGTTCCACGGGTACGGCTGACCATCGGCCAGGGTCGGCGGCAGTGCGCGCAGATCGGCCGGCGGCTGCAGCAGCTGCCCGGTATTGCGGTGCGAGGTCGGCTGCCAACCGGAGAAGCGCAGCACGCCCGCCAGCGCCATGGCGCCGAAGAACACGCCGAACAACGCGATCAGGGTCCAGCGGCCGCGTGAACGGGACGGCAGCCGGGCCGGGGAAGTGGCATTCATGGGCGGCATTTTCTCATGTTGAGCCGGTCAGCGCCGGGGAGTGCCACGCCGGCGGCGATGGCGACGGAATTCCAGGACCAGCGCGACCACCAGCACGGTCAACGCCAGGCCGAACCATTGCACGGCGTAGCCCAGATGGCGACTGGGCGGCAGGGTATTGGGCAGCAGCTCCAGATCGCGCGCGTAGCCAACTGGCAGCGCCGGATCCAACCGCAGCACGCTCGCGCCCAGGCTGCCCGGCGGCAGCGACAGCGCGCGCGCCATGTCCTCGGGGGGCATCCGGCTGGCCAGCCACACGCCCGGCTGTGGCGCGGGCGACAGCGCCGGCCCGAGGGCCAGCCCGGTGGCCGGTGACGGCGCCAGCAGGCCGCTGATGGCCGTGTGGCCGGCAAGCGGTGTGATCGGTGGGATGACACGATCCGGCGGCATCGGCAGCCAGCCCAGATCGACCAGCACGCGTGCGCCGTCATCACTCTGGAACGGCTGATACACCTTGAGGCCGGCGCGGCCTTCGCGGGTCTGGTTGTCGAGCAGGATCGTGCCGGGCAGGAAGCGACCGTGATCCTCCACCCAGCGCAGCAACGGCGGGGCGGCCTGGGCCTGGTGCAGCGTGAGCGACTGCGCGCGGGCGGGCAGCTGCTGGGCCAGCAACGCTTCTTTGGCGTGCATGCGCTGCAGTTGCCAGCGGCCCAGCTGGCAGAACGCGAGGATGACCAGCACCGCGGCGATCCAGCCGATCAGGCGTGTGTGCTTGCGCATCATGACAACGCCGGCAAAACGCGGTGATATAGGCGCACCCGCCACGCCATCGAGCCGCGCATGAATGATTCGTTGAAGACCCTGCTGGTAATCGCGTTTCTGATCGTCATCGTCTGGAATCTGGGCGCCGGGCTGTATTACCTGCTGGTCGATCGCGGCCAGACCAAGCGCACCGTCAATGCCCTCACCCGCCGCATCGCGGTATCGGTGGCGCTGATCGTGCTGGTGGTCATCGGCATCTACAGCGGTTGGATCAAGCCCCACGGCATCGGCGGCTGAGGCCGCACCGGCGTCGATGCGGCAGGAGGTCGCACCGACGCTACAGCACGTAGACGAACAGGAACAGCATCAGCCACACCACGTCGACGAAGTGCCAGTACCACGCGGCGGCTTCGAAGCCGAAGTGATTGTCGCGGGTGAAATGCCCCTTCGACGAGCGCAGCCACATCACCGCCAACATGACCGTGCCCAGCAGCACGTGCACGCCGTGGAAACCGGTGAGCATGAAGAAGGTGGAGCCGTAGATGCCCGAACCCAGGGTGAGGTTGAGTTCCTTGTAGGCGTGGATGTACTCCTCCGCCTGCAGGGTGAGGAAGCCCACGCCGAGCAGCACGGTGATGCCCAGCCAGACCAGCAGCTGGCGGCGGTGACCGGCCTTGAGCGCGTGGTGCGCGATGGTGAGGGTGACGCCGGAGGTGAGCAGGATCAGCGTATTGATCAGCGGCAGACCCCAGGCCGGAATGGTCTGGAAATGGCCGCCGATCGCACCCGGGCCATTGGTCGGCCACGCCGCCGAATACCCGTCCCACAGCAACTCATTGGTCATCACGCCATCGCCCGCGCCGCCCAGCCACGGCAGGCCCAGGTTGCGGGTGTAGAACAGCGCCCCGAAGAACGCGCCGAAGAACATCACTTCGGAGAAGATGAACCACACCATCCCCATCCGGAACGAGCCATCCACCTGGCGGTTGTAGCTGCCGGCCTGCGATTCGCGCACCACGTCGCTGAACCACCAGAACAGGGTCAGCACCAGCATCGCGATGCCGGCGTAGAAGGTCCACTTGCCCCAGCCGGAATCGTTGAGCCAGCTGGCCACGCCGACCATGGTCACCATCATCGCAATGGAACCGATGAACGGCCATTTGCTGTGCGTGGGCACGAAGTACACGTTCGCATCGGGGCTTTGCTGGGCCATGGTCTTGGGTCCGGTCCGGATCAGGGAGCTGCACGCGCGCCGGTCGGCAAGCTGGCCGGAGCCAGCTGCGCGGACAAGGCGTCGTTCTTGTAGAAGGTGTAGGACAGGGTGATCGTGGTGATGTTGGCCGGCAGGTCGGGATCGACGATGAAGCGCACCGGCATGTCGCGCTTCTCACCGGCCTGCAGGGTCTGCGCGGTGAAGCAGAAGCACTCGGTCTTGCTGAAGTAGCCCGACGCCTTGGCCGGTGCCACCGACGGCACGGCGCTGCCCACCAGCGCGCGATCGCTGTCATTGCGCGCGTAATACAGCGCCTCGTTGAGCTCGCCGGGCACCACGTCCATCGTCAGCTGTTCGGGATGGAACGCCCACGGCAACTTGGAATTCACGCCACCATCGAACTCCACCCGCACCGTGCGCTTGCCGGTGGCGGCTGCAGTGCCTGCCGCCGCGCCGGGGCCACGCTCCAGGCGCACACCGAACACCTTCTCGCAGGCGATGCGGTACAGCGGCACCAGCGAGAAGGTCAGCACGAACACCGCCAGCGCCACCCCGATCAGGCGGGGCAGGCCCGCATGACGCGCGGTTGCCGGGCGCGGATCGCTCATCGCCCGATCACCCCGCTGAGGATGAAGCCGCCATAGACCATCAGCGCGACGATCCCGACCGCCCACGCGGTGCGATGCGCGCGGCGACGTTGCAGGGCCTGCTCATCCGGCGTGCGGGTGGTACTGGTCATGAGCGGCCTCAATGGGTGATGTCGTCATGGGCCAGATCACCCGGACGGATGGTCGGCGGCGTGGTGAAGGTATGCGCCGGTGCGGGCGAGGGAATCGTCCACTCCAGGCCCCGTGCGCCTTCCCAGCAGCGGTCGGCAGCCTTCGCGCCGTGACGCAGCGAGTGCCACAGGATCGCGGCCATCATGAAGGGCGTGACGAACATGCCGAACGCACCGATCGAGCTGATCAGGTTCCAGTCCGCGAAGGCCACGCTGTAATCGGGAATACGCCGCGGCATACCGGCCAAGCCGAGGAAGTGCTGCGGGAAGAACAGCAGATTCACGAACACGATCGACCACCAGAAATGCACCTTGGCCCAGGTTTCGCTGTACATGCGCCCGGTCCACTTCGGCCACCAGTAGTACACCGCGGCGATCAACCCGAACACCGCACCGGTGACCAGTACGTAGTGGAAATGTGCGACCACGAAGTAAGTGTCGTGGTATTGGAAATCGGCCACCACGATCGCCAGCATCAGGCCGGAGAACCCGCCGATGGTGAACAGGATCACGAAGGCCACCGCCCACAGCATCGGCGCTTCGAAGGTGAGCGAGCCGCGCCACATGGTGCTGACCCAGTTGAACACCTTCACCCCGGTCGGGATGGAGATGAGCATCGTGGCGAACATGAAGTAGATCTCGCCGCCCAGCGGCATGCCCACGGTGAACATGTGGTGGGCCCAGACGATGAAGGACAGGAAGGCGATCGCGGCGATCGCGTAGACCATGGCCTGGTAGCCGAACAGCGGCTTGCGGCTGAAAGTGGGGATGATCTCGCTGACCACGCCGAACGCCGGCAGGATCATGATGTAGACCTCCGGGTGCCCGAAGAACCAGAAGATGTGCTGGTACATCACCGGGTCACCGCCACCGGCGGCGTTGAAGAAGCTGGTGCCGAAGAACTTGTCGGTGAGCAGCATCGTCACCGCGCCGGCCAGCACCGGCATCACCGCGATCAGCAGGAAGGCGGTGATCAGCCAGGCCCAGCAGAAGATCGGCATCTTCAGCAGATCGATGCCGGGCGCGCGCATGTTGAGCACGGTGGCGATGATGTTGATCGCGCCCATGATCGAGCTGATGCCGGCCACGTGGATGGCGAACACGCTGAAGGCCACGTTGTAGCCGCCCTGCAGCGACAGCGGCGGGTACAGCGTCCAGCCACCGGCCGGTGCGCCGCCGGGCAGGAACAGGGTCAGCAGCAGCAGGCTGAAGGCCACCGGCAGCAGCCAGAACGACCAGTTGTTCATGCGCGGCAACGCCATGTCCGGCGCGCCGATCTGCAGCGGGATCATCCAGTTGGCCAGGCCGACGAAGGCCGGCATCACGCCACCGAAGATCATCACCAGCGCATGCACGGTGGTCATCTGGTTGAAGAACTCGGGCTTGACGAACTGCAGCCCCGGTTGCGCCAGCTCGGCGCGGATGATCACGCTCATCGCCGCACCGATGATGAACATGATGAAGCTGAAAAGCAGGTAGAGCGTGCCGATGTCCTTGTGGTTGGTCGAGAAGAACCAACGCTCGAAGAACCCCTGCTGATGCCCGTGATGCCCGTCGTGGTCAACTGCGGAATGCGCCATCGCAACTACACCTCACTGTATCCGGTGGTACCCGCATCCGCCGGCTGGCGGACGCGGCTCGATTTCAGGCGTTGCTGTCTGTTGCTGCCGCGGCAGGCTCGCTGGCCGGTGCCGGTGCCGGGGTGGCCTCGGCCGGGGCAGCCGGCGCGGGCGCCGGAGCGGCCTCCGGTGCAGGAGCTGGCGCGGGCTTCTTGGAAGCCAGCCATTTCTGGTAATCCTCCTTGGAGACCGCCTCGACCACGATCGGCATGAAGCCGTGATCCTTGCCGCACAGCTCGGCGCACTGGCCGCGGTACACGCCGACCTGTTCGATGTTGGTCCAGGCCTCGTTGATGAAGCCGGGAATCGCATCCTGCTTCCAGCCGAGCGCCGGCACCCACCATGCGTGGATGACGTCGTCGGAGGTGATCACGAAGCGCACCTTGGTATCGACCGGCAGCACCAGACGGTTGTCGACATCCAGCAGGTAATGCGGATGGCTGTCCCGGGTCGGCACCACGCCACTCTGGCGCACGCGGTCGGACTCACGGTCCAGGCGGCTGGTGAAGCTGACGTTCTCGCCGAGGTAGTCGTACTTCCACATCCACTGATACCCGGTGACCTTGACGGTCATTTCCGAATCGCGGGTGTCGTAGAACTTGATCAGATTGGCCGTGGCCGGCCAGGCCATCACCACCAGGATGATCACCGGGATCACCGTCCAGATGACCTCGGCCTTGGTGTTGTGGCTGAAGGTGGCGGCCACCGCGCCCTTGGATTTGCGGAATTTGAAGATCGCGTAGAACAGCGCACCGAACACCAGCACCCCGATCACGGTACAGACCCACAGCGAGAACAGGTTGGACTCCCACGCCAACCGCGAGCTCTGGGTCACCCCCTTGCCCATGTTCAATTGCCACGGTTTGGGGTCGGCCGCCTGGGCCCACGCCATGGCCGGCGCCAGCAGCGCGGCCCCGCTCAACACTGACTTCCCGAACGTCCTGCCCCACTTTCTGCATTGCTTCATTGCCTAGACCCTTAGCGTCGTCGGTTGCGGCCGTCATTGGCCGCGAGCAAGCCTTCTAGTTTCTGAGCCAGTACCTGGCGTTCGGCCGGTGCGAGGAAACTCCCCACGTCCACCTGCCGACCGCTGGATGCCAGCCGGACTCTGCGTTCGTCGGCGATCAGCCTCACCCAGTGCGGGTGGGCGCTGAACACCGGCGAATGCCCGGGTGCGGGAATCACTTCCACACACGCCGGCACCACCCGGATCTCTTCCTGCCGTTCTCCACTGCGCCACACCGTGCGCAGCGCCACTGCCAGCAACACGCTGTACAGCAGAGCAAACACGGGGGCGAATACATTGCCGGTGAACCAGCCCAGGCCAGCCGCCAGCCACATCACCCCCGCCAACACCACAAACAACAGGACGAACTGCCGGGCATCGAGCGCCCGTGGGGGGCGCAGCCGCAGTTGCGTCCCTGATCCGTCCGGAGCGATGAGCACCTCGATCATGTCGCAACCGCGTTTTTCCTGCCGCGGGAAACGTCTCGATGGTAGCCCCGCTCTCCAGCGAGTAGCAAGGGTCCATTCACAGTTTCAGGAATGTTGCAATACAGCATTGCCTGCGGCGGCGGTTTTGACGAAAACAGCACAATAAATGGCAGGCGGGTCGAATCCGCCGAATCCCCCTGTATGAAAGGCTATGCGCCGCATGGGCGCGACCACGAAAACCACTTGACTCGCCAAAAAAACGATTAAAATGGTCAAGTTCTCCACGAGCCGACCGGCATGACTGCATCCTCTGTCCTTCCCCCTGCCCCGGCATCGTCCGGCGCCGCCCGCCCGCCGCTGCTGTCCCCCGAGCTGCCGGCCGTTCCCAACGCGTTCCGCCAGGCGATCACCGATGCCTGGTTGAAGGACGAGGCCACCCATGTGCGCGAGCTGCTCGAGCAGGCACGCCTGCCGGCCGCCGAGCAGGCCAAGGTGCAGGCCACCGCTGCCGACCTGGTCAAGCGCGTGCGCGTGCGCGCCCAGGACCAGGGCGCGATCGAAGCCTTCATGCGCCAGTACGATCTGGGCAGCGAGGAAGGCGTGCTGCTGATGTGCGTGGCCGAAGCCCTGCTGCGCATTCCCGACCAGGAGACCGCCGACAAGCTGATCCGAGACAAGCTCGGCGAGGCCGACTGGAAAAAGCACATGGGCGGCAGCGACTCGGTGCTGGTCAACGCTTCCACCTGGGGCCTGATGCTGACCGGCCGCCTGGTCCAGATCAACGATGCCACCCGCGCCGATGTGCCGGGCGCGTTCAAGCGCCTGATCGGCCGCGTGGGTGAGCCGGTGATCCGCCTGGCCGTGCGCCAGGCGATGAAGATCATGGGCCACCAGTTCGTCATGGGCCGCACCATCGACGAAGCGCTGTCGCGCTCGCACAAGGGCGACAACGCCAGCTACCGCTATTCGTTCGACATGCTCGGCGAAGGCGCGCTGACCATGAAGGATGCCAAGCGTTACCTGGAAGACTACCGTCGGGCGATCCACTCGATCGGCGGTGACCACAAGGCCCGCGGCGGCCGTCCCGATGGCGACGTCAATTCGGCACCGGGCATCTCGATCAAGCTCTCCGCGCTGTACCCGCGCTACGAGCATGCCAAGCGCGCACGCGTCATGGCCGACCTGGTGCCGGGCGTGCTGGAACTGGCGCAGCTGGCCAAGTCCTACGGCATCGGCTGCACCGTCGACGCCGAAGAAACCGACCGCCTGGAACTGTCGCTGGACATCATCGAGACCGTGGTCAGCGATGCCTCGCTGGCCGGTTGGGAAGGCTTCGGTGTGGTCGTGCAGTCCTACCAGAAGCGCACCCCTTACACGATCGACTACCTGGCCGACCTGGCCCGTCGCATCGGTCGCCGCCTGCAGGTGCGCCTGGTCAAGGGCGCGTACTGGGATGCGGAGATCAAGCGCGCGCAGATCGACGGTCTGCCGGCCTACCCGGTGTTCACCCGCAAGCAGAACACCGACGTCTCCTACCTGGCCTGCGCCAAGCGTCTGTTCACGCACAGCGATGCGATCTACCCGATGTTCGCTACGCACAACGCGCACACCATCGCGGCCGTGCAGGCGATCGCCAAGGGCGGCCAGTACGAGCACCAGAAGCTGCACGGCATGGGCGATGACCTGTATGCCGAAGTGGTGCCGGCCGACCGTCTGAACGTGCCGTGCCGCGTGTATGCGCCGGTCGGTTCGCATGAAGACCTGCTGCCGTACCTGGTGCGTCGCCTGCTTGAAAACGGCGCCAATTCCAGCTTCGTCAACCGCATCACCGACGAGAACGTGGCCATCGACGACCTGATCCGCGATCCGGTCGAGGTGGTCTCCTCGTTCGCGTCCATTCCGCATCCGAAAATCCCGCTGCCGGTCGATTTGCTGCGCAGCCAGAACCATGACAGGAAGAACTCCATGGGCGTCAATCTCGCCAACGACAACGATCTGCGTGCCCTGGCCGAGCAGCTCAACGCCGCCGTGCCCGCGCCGGGTAAGAGCGGGTGGCACGCCGCGCCGCTGGTGCCGGGTGCCAACCCGACCGGCGCACTGTTGAACGTGACCAACCCGGCCGACACGCGCCAGGTGGTGGGCCAGTGGCAGCCGGCCGACAGCGCCACCGTCGAGAAGGCGCTGGCCAATGCCGTGGCCGCGCAGCCGGCCTGGAACCGCACCCCGGCCGCCAGCCGCGCGGCGATCCTGGAACACGCCGCCGACCAGCTGGAAGCGCGCATGCCCGAGTTCATGGCGCTGTGCGTCAAGGAAGCCGGCAAGAGCCTGCCCGACGGCATCGCCGAAGTGCGCGAAGCGGTCGACTTCCTGCGCTACTACGCCAAGCAGGCGCGCGAGCAGTTCGGCCACGCCGAAAAGCTGCCCAGCCCCACCGGTGAATCCAACGAACTGCAGCTGCACGGCCGCGGCGTGTTCGTCTGCATCAGCCCGTGGAACTTCCCGCTGGCGATCTTCCTGGGCCAGGTCAGCGCCGCGCTCGCCGCCGGCAACAGCGTGATCGCCAAGCCGGCCGAGCAGACCAACCTGATCGGCTACTACGCGGTGAAGCTGCTGCTCGACGCCGGCGTGCCCGAAGGCGTGCTGCAGTTCCTGCCGGGCGACGGCGCGACCGTCGGTGCCGCATTGACCGCCGACCCGCGCGTGGCCGGCGTGGCCTTCACCGGCTCCACCGACACCGCCCGTGCGATCAACCGCGCGATGGCCGCCCGCGACGCTGCGATCGGTGTGCTGATCGCCGAGACCGGCGGCCAGAACGCCTTCATCGCCGACTCCTCGGCGCTGCCGGAACAGCTGGTCAAGGATGCGATCGGGTCGGCCTTCACCTCCGCTGGCCAGCGCTGCTCGGCCGCACGCGTGTTGTTCGTGCAGGACGACATCGCCGACAAGGTGATGACCATGTTGTCCGGCGCGATGGCCGAACTGAAGGTCGGTGACCCGGGCCTGCTGTCGACCGACGTCGGCCCGGTGATCGATGCCGATGCACTTCAGATCCTCAAGGATCACGCGGTGCGCATTGAGAAGGACGCCCGCCTGATCGCCGCTGCCACGCTCAGCGACGACGCCGCGCACGGCACCTTCTTCGCACCGCGTGCCTACGAGCTGAAGAACCTGGACCAGCTGCACAAGGAGATCTTCGGGCCGGTGCTGCACGTGATCCGCTGGAAGGGCGACCAGCTCGATGCGGTGATCGACCAGATCAACGCGACCGGCTACGGCCTGACCCTGGGCGTGCATTCGCGCATCGATGAAACCGTGGACCGCATTTCATCGCGCATCAATGTCGGCAATGTGTACGTCAACCGCAACCAGATCGGTGCAGTAGTCGGCGTGCAGCCGTTCGGCGGCCAGGGCCTGTCCGGCACCGGCCCGAAGGCCGGCGGCCCGCACTACCTGCTGCGCTTTGCCACCGAGAAGACCGTCACCGTGAACACCACGGCAGCCGGCGGCAATGCCTCGCTGCTGACCCTGGGCGACTGATCTCCGGCGTCCTGCGGTAAACAAAAAACCCCGCGAACGCGGGGTTTTTTGTAGGTCACGGGCTTTCGATGGACTCGATCTGGTCCTGCATCAGCAGCTCGTTACCCATGTAACGCTCGAACTTGATGCGGCCGAAGCCGGCGGCGTACCACGCCTCGATGCGGTTGTCTTCGAAGGTCGCGGTGACGTGGCAGGTGTCCTTGAACGTGCGCGGCTGGTTGTCGACGTCCGCGTCAATGTCTTCGAATCCGACGAAGGTGTAGTCGGAGAAGCCGTCGTAGTCGACCGGTTCAACGGTTTCGTCGACATGGTTCGTGCGCTCGCCCGTGCCGGTGAGTTCGAAACGCTCACCCGGCTTGGCGCTCTGCGGGAACGTCGGCGCCGGCTTGAAGGTGTCGGTCCGCGTGGGGCCGTCGCTGGACATGCTGTAACGCTCCTGGCCCAGCAGCTGGCGGCCGCTGATGTCATGGAACGTGGCCATCCCGATGCCACCACCGGCACTGTGCATCTTGATGGCGTTCTGGCCAGCGAAGGTCACTTTTTCGATGGTCAGCGTTTCATCGGCATTCGACCAGGACAGACCCGGGGTCAAAGTGAAACAGGCGGCGAACTCCGGCGCGGCAATGGCAGGCAGCGAGAGACCGGCCAGACCAATGGCGAGCGTGGAGCGCAGCAGCAGAGACGACATATACAGATCCTTGTCAGTAGTCACGGGACGGCAGGGCGCAGTCCGGGCGGGGATTGTACGTCGTGCTGGATGTCATTCCAGTGTTCATCGTTTCGGCCGCGCGGCGCGCGTGATCATGCCGATGCGAGCTGCGATTGCAGATGCGCGTAACCGGCCGCCTGTACGAAGTCGTTCAAGTGCCACAGTCGGCCGTTGGCCGCCCAGTGGCCATCGGCGATATCGGTCATCACGATCGAACTCAGCAGCACGCGTGGATCGCCCGGTGCCACGCAACCGGCGATGGCGTCGTGCAGGTGCAGCGCGTACTCGGCGCGTTGCTGCGCATCCAGCACGCCCTGCGGAATCCGCACCTCGACCTGGCAGGGAATGCCGCGTGCGCCGATATCCAGGCCGCCACACAGCCAGTGGCCGGCCGCGATTTCCTGCAGCATCACCCAGCACAGGCGCTGCTGGGCTGGCTCGGCACCCAAGCCGCTGGCGCGGACGGCGGCGTCATGCACCGCCTGTAGCAGGCGTTGCCGGGTAGCGGCGTCGAACGCGTTGGCGGGAAGGATGAGGGTGATGTTGGGCATGGGGATCGACCGGTTGCGCAAAGGGACTCCATTGGAGCCGAACGCCGCCCCGGGCAACATCGGCCGATCCGACATCTTTCGTGCACAATCAGCCAATGCACGATTTCACTGTCATCGTCCTGCCGGGCGCGTTCGCCTCCAGCGTCGCGCTCACCTTGGACATCCTCACCACGGCGGCTACCCTCGCCCCGCGCCTGGGTCTGCCGGTGCCGCGCTGGCAGGTCTGCAGCCCGGCACGCGGCGCTGTCCGACTGGGCACGCACCTGCAGCTGCGTGCCGCGCCGATGCCACGCGTCGCCGATGCGCAGGCGTGCTGGATCGTGCCAGGGCTGGGCGTGGAGGATCCTGACGCGATCGCACAGCGGCTGGGCGAGCCCGACATCCCGGGTGTGGTGCGGGCGCTGCGCGCGCACGTGGCGGCGGGCGGGCGTGTCGCGGCCTCCTGTGCCTCCGTCTTCCTGCTGCACGATGCCGGGCTGCTGACCGGGCGCAGCGTGACCACCACCTGGTGGCTGGCCGGCGCGTTGCAGCGGCAAGCTCCGGAGTGCCAGGTCGATCCAGACCGCATGGTGATCGACGACGCGCCGCTGATCACGGCCGGTGCCGCGCTCGGGCACACCGACCTGATGCTGTACCTGCTCCGGCAGCGCTTTGGCCCGGCGCTTCCCGATGCGGTGGCACGGGCGCTGCTGCTGGATCGCCGGCAACTGCAATCGCCGTTCATGGTCCCGGCGATGATGGCGCAGGGCAACGCGCTGATCGCCTCACTCACCGCCCACATCGAAGCCACGCTGCCGGCCACGGTCAGCGTCGGTGCGCTCGCCAAGTACGCCGGCATGTCCACGCGCACGCTGTCGCGGCAGGTGGGCAAGGCAACCGGGCAAGGGCCGCTGCACCTGATCCGCAGTGTGCAGTTGAACCAAGCGCGCACCCTGCTGGAGAACAGCCGCTACTCGGTGGAGACCGTGGCCGAGCGCGTGGGCTACCGCGATCCCACCGCCCTGCGCCGGCTGATGCGCAAGCGCCTCAACGCCACGCCACGGCAGTTGCGCTGACCGCTTTCGCCTTGTCTGCAGGCAACAAAAAACCCCGCTTTCGCGGGGTTTTCTGCTGCTGCGTTCAACCGATCAGTGCTGCGATGATCAGAACTTGTAGTTGAACGAAGCGGCCAGCACGTCGCCACGGACCTTGTACTTGCCGTTGAGCGAGTTGCCCTGGTTGCCCTGGGTCGGCTTGACCAGGATGTTCGGCTCGCTGGTGAACAGGTGGGTGTAACCGAAGTTGTATTCGGTGTTCGCCGACGGGGTCCAGCCCACGCCCAGCGACAGCCACTTGCGGCTGGTATCCGGCACGCGGACGTCGCGGTGCGCGTCGGTGGTCGGGGTCTGGTCAAGCGCCACACCGCCACGCAGGGTCACGGTGTCGCTCAGCTTGTAATCGGTACCCAGCGAGACGAAGGTCGTGTCGCGGTAACCAAAGTTCAGGTCCGAGTTCGGCTGGTTGGAAGCGAAGTCGATGGTGACCGTGTCGAACGCGGTCGACCACGCGGTGCGGGTCACATCACCCATGACGGTCCAGCGGTCATTGATGTTGTGGGTGACGCTCAGGGTGGCCGAGGCCGGCAGGGTCAGCGTGGCCTTGCCGCTGGTGTTGACGAACACGCCCGGCTGGGTCGCTGCCAGGATCGACGCCGTCCGGCCACCATCGCTGGGCAGATCAAAGTTGGCATCGCCGCCGGTGATCTTGTGCTCGACCTTGGAGCGGTAGCTGATGCCGATGTGGGTGTTCTCGTCCGGGCTGAACAAGCCGCCGACGGTCCAGCCCACAGCGTTGTTGTCACCCTTCACGGTCGACTTGCCATCGGCGCTGCCCGGCGCGTAGCCCGGCACGCGACCGGCAAAGAGGGCGCCGAAGTCGACAGCCTGGCTCAGCTCGATGGTCAGGTGCTCGACGAACACGGACGCGCCGAAGGACACGTACGGGTTGACGTCGTAGGACGCGGCAAAGCCCAGGTCGATGGCCTTCATGTCGGTCTTCAGACCACTGTAACGGCCGACCCAGCCATTGTCGTAATCGGTCTTGAAGCCGAACGGGGCGGTCAGCGAGACGCCGAAGTGGGCCTGCTCGCCGATCGGCATGTGGAAGTACGCGGCCGGAACCGGGGCGATCATGCCGGCGTCGCCGCCGTTACCGCCCGTCTGCGGCTGACCTGCGCCATTGCGGCCGGTGCCCTTGTACTTGGCCGAGAAGCTGATGGCGCTCAGGTCGCCCTGGACCTGCATGCCTTCGAGCTGGCGCATGCCGGCCGGGTTGACGGCCATGATCGAGGCGTCGCCGGCGGCGCTGCCGGAACCGGCGAAGGCGCGGCCGAGGCCCTTGGCGCTGTTTTCCTTCAACTGGAAGGCGGCAGCGTTGACGTGGCCCACGGCCAGGACACCGGCGATGCCGACGGCCAGGGCGGTGACGCGGGCAAGAGTGGAAGCGGTATGCATTGTTGGTTCTCTCCGGAAAGCGGTGATGTTGGCAACGCGCGCCTGCGCCGCCCCTCCCCTTGATGGGTCAGGACAACGCGCCGGATTCCCCTCCCGACATACGACGCCGTATGCGAGTATACCGAGAGCGGTTAATGAAACAATAACGTAAGTCGCCCTTGTGGCTATTCATGCTGAACGCGACATATCCCCGTCAGCTCAGCCTCCGCGCTAGGCTAGTGCCCGCATGTTCGTGTCGACCCCCTCCCGCAAGAAAGCCGCCTACCGCTGGGCCACCCCCCTGCTGTTCGCCGCGCTGTGGGTAGCCTTCCTGTGGTCGATCTCGCGGCCGGACGATGCCCGCCGCAGCCTGTGGATGGACTGGGGCGCCCTCTCGACCGGCCTGACCCACCCGCTGGACTGGTGGGCGACGCTGCAGGATGGCAGCGTGCTGCGGCTGTTCACTGCGCTGTTCCTGCACGCGGACTGGTCGCACCTGCTGGGCAACCTGGTGTTCCTGCTGATCTTCGGGCTGCCGGCCGAACGCGTGCTGGGGCCGTGGCGGCTGATGCTGCTGTTCCTGGTCGGCGGGGCGATCTCGAATCTGACCGCCATCTACACGATGGGCAGCCCGGACCAGATCATCATCGGGGCCAGCGGCGCGGTGTCGGCCTTGATCGGCGCCTACCTGGCCCTGTTCCCGGGCGCGCGGCTGGGCGTGGTGATCCCGCTGGGCCTGTTCCTGGAATTCGTCCGCGCCCCGGCCTATCTGCTGATCGGGGTCTGGGCAGCGCTGCAGGTGGTATTCGCCTACATCGGCCCGACCTTCGGCATGGTGGCCTGGTGGGCGCACATCGCCGGCTTCGTGTTCGGCCTGGGCTACGGCGTGTATGTGCGTGCGGCCATCGCGCGACGGCTGCGCAAGCGGCATGGGTTCTAAGCGAACACCCATCGCGCTGTGGTAGTGCCGGCCGCGGGCCGGCGCCACGTACGGTTGGATTTCTGCTGAGCCGGCCAGCGGCCGGCACTACCGTTCAGGGCTTGACCGGCGCTGTCGACGCCGGTGCATCCGGCTTGGCAGGCGCGGGAGGAGCCGGCGCAGTCGCAGGTGCTTCCGCCGGCTTCGTTTCTGATGGCTTCGCATCTGATGACTTCGCGTCGGCCGGCTTGACCGCGGCCGCTGCCGGCTTGGCTGCCGGCTTCTTCGCCGCGTCCGCCTTCTGCCTGGCCAGCACCGAACCGGGCTGCTTCAACTCGGCCAGCGCGTCATTGATCGGGCCATCGCCCGGCAGCACATCACCGGCCTTGTAGCCTTCGGTGCCTTCCTCGTCACCGCGCAGGTGGCCGGGCAACGTGGCTTCGCTGTAATCGGTCAGGCTGGCCGGCAGCTCGTCGTCACCGGCGCGCTTCTCCGGCTGCAGCAGCACATCGGGAATGATGCCGGTGGCCTGGATGGACTTGCCGCTCGGGGTGAAGTACCGCGCGGTGGTGAGCTTCACCGAATCGCCGTTGTCCAGCGGCAGCACGGTCTGCACCGAGCCCTTGCCGAAGGTGCGGCTGCCGACCACGCGGGCGCGGCCGTTGTCGCGGAGCGCGCCGGCCAGCACTTCGGAGGCACTGGCCGAGCCTGCGTCGGCCAGCACCACGACCGGCGCGCCCTTGAGCAGATCGCCCGGGGTCGCATCGAAACGGGCATCGCTGATCGAGATGCGGCCACGGGTGCTGACGATGTTGCCCTTCTCGAGCAGATCGTCGGCCACCTGCACGGCAGCGGTAAGCAGGCCACCCGGGTTGCTGCGCAGATCCAGCACCAGGCCCTTGAGCTTGCCCCCGGCCTGCTGCTGGAGCTGGGCAACGTGCTTCTGGAAATCGGCACCGGTGTCGGCCTGGAAGGTGCTCAGGCGGATGTAGCCATAGCCGGGTTCCAGCATCCTGCTGCGCACGCTGGTGACGCGGATGGTCTCGCGGGTCACCGTGACATCGAACGGCTTGGGCTTGCCCTCGCGCACCAGGGTCAGCACGACCTTGGTGCCGGCCACGCCGCGCAGCGGTTCGGTGGCTTCGATCGCGCTGATCGGCTTGCCGTCGATGGCGATGATCAGATCGCCGGCGAGAATGCCCGCGCGCGCTGCCGGGGTATCGTCGATCGGCGAAATGACTTTCAGGCTGCTGTTGTCGGGCTGCTGCTGCAGCTCCACGCCGATGCCGTCGTAGGCGCCGTTGGCCTGCTCATCGAAGGCTTCGGCGTCTTCCTTGTCGAAATAGGTACTGTGCGGATCCAGGTCCAGCAGCAGGCCGCGGATGGCGGACTGCATCAGTTTCTTGTCGTCCACCGGATCCACGTAGGCGGCGCGCACCGCGTTGTAGACGGCGACGTAGCGGCGGATCTCTTCCAACGGAACCCGTGAGGTCACCGCTTCTTCCGTGGTGGCCGCATCGGCCCCGCGTGCCGGCGCTTCGGCGGTCTGCTGCGCCCAGGACACCGCGGGCAACAGGGCCAGCAGCAAGGTGGCGGAACGGGCTACGCGCATGAAGCACTCCAGGGTGAGCGGGGGACGGTTGACCACGCACGGGGTGCGTCGCCCGATTATGCGCGAAGCGACGATAAATTCCCGTTGAACCCCGTGCCTGGCGGCGCGCCCGTGTTGGGCGCGGTTTATCGCCGCTGCAGCCAGCTGCCCGGGTCCACCGGCTGTCCGTTGCGGCGCAGTTCGAAGTACAGCGCGGTCACGCCCTGGCCACCGGAATTGCCGACCTTGGCCACCGCCTCGCCCTTCTTCACCGTGGCGCCGGCATCACGCAGCAGCGTGTCGTTGTGCGCATAGAGGCTCATGTAGCCGTTGCCGTGATCGACGATCAGGATCATGCCGTAGCCGGTCATCCAATCGGAAAACACCACCGTGCCATCTGCGACGGCGGTGATGGTGCTGCCGGCGGGCGCGCCGATCAGCACGCCACTGCTGGTGCGGCCATCGGGCAGCTTGCCGCCGTAGCGGGCGAGCAGATTGCCCGACAACGGCCAGCCCAGACCGCCCACCTTGGGCGCAGGCGCGGAGGCAACCGCAGGGGGCGTCTTGGTCGCACGCGGCGGTGGCCGGGTACCATTCGCGGCGGCGGCCCGGTCCGCCTTCTCGGCGGCCGCCTTGTCCGCGGCGGCGCGGCGCGCGGCAGCACGACGCTCGGCTTCGGCACGGGCGGCGGCGGCGCGCAGATTGGCCAGCAGGGTTTCCAGCGCCTTGGCATCCTGGCCCAAGGCTTTTTCGCGTTCGCTGCGGTCTTTGTACCGTTCGTCCAGCGAGGCGACCGTGGCCGCCCGTTCGCGACGATCGTCGGCCAGCGTGGCGACCTGCTGTTTCTGCTGTTGGCGGGTGCCTTCAAGTGCCTTGCGCCGTTCGACGATTTCCGTCTCCACGCGCTGCAGTTCGGTGAGGTCAGCCGTCAGGGACTGGATACGCTGCGCGCGCTCGCGCTGCAGATACCGGTGATAGGCCAGGCTGCGGTTCGCATCGGCAACACGGTCCTGCGACAGCAGCAGCTTCAACGGCGCGTTGTTGCCGATGCGGTACGCCGCGCGCAACAGCGAGGCCAGTTCCGCCCGCTGCTGCTCCAGGCCGGCCTGCAGCGCATCGCGCTTGGCCTGCAGTTCGTTCATGGCGCGGGTCTCGCGCTGCAATGCGGTTTCGGTCTGGGCCAGCACGCGCCCTGTGCGGGCGACCTTCTCGTCGGCGTCGCGCAGCTGGCGCGACGCCTGCCCGCGCTGCCCTTCCAGATTCCGCCGCTCCTGGGCCACGCCCTTGAGCTCGCTGCGCAGCTTCTGCAGCTTGCGTTCGGCTTCCTTGGAGGATTGTGCAGCCAGCGGGCTGGCGCCGAGAACGGCCACGGCCAGCAGCAGCGCACGCAACGCCGGGGTCAGCCACTGCGTGCGACCGCGTCCGTCGGTCGGATTGTTATCCCGGCGTGAGGAAAAGGCGTTGTGGCGCAAGGGCTTTCCAGTGACTTCAGGCAGATGCGGATTGCAACGATGCATGGTGACATTCCTGCAGGCGGCCTGCCAGCCGCGCTCCACCATCGAGGTTCCCATGAAACGCTCCCTGCTTCCGCTGCTGCTGGCCCTGACGCTGCCCTGTGCGCCGGCCTTCGCAAGCGACAACATCAGCAAGGTCAACGGCAGCATCTCCGCCGAGCCCGGCCAGAGCTACGGCAATCTGGAGACGGTCAACGGCGGCATCAAGGTCGCCGAAGGCGCGGTCACCGGTCGCATCGAAACCGTCAACGGCGGCATCCGCGTGGCCGATCGCGCGCGTACCGGCGGCATTTCCACGGTCAATGGCAGCGTGCGGGTGGGGCGCGAAGTGGTTGCCAGTGGCGGCGTGGACACCGTCAACGGCGGCATCTTCCTGGATCGCGGCACCCAGATCGACGGCGGGCTGGAAACGGTCAACGGCAGCATCGGGCTGGTCGAAACGCGCGTGGCGCGCGGCATCGAAACCGTCAACGGTGACATCACCGTGGGCGTGGGTTCGCAGGTCGAAGGCGGAATCGAGGTCAAGAAGCCGAATTTCAACCTGTCGCTGACCCCCGGCCGCAAGCCGCGCGTGATCATCGGGCCGAACGCGGCGGTCAACGGCTCGCTGCAGTTCGAGCGCGAGGTCACCCTGTATGTGCACCGCACTGCCCGCATCGGCCCGGTCAGTGGTGCGGTGGCCGTGCCCTTCGATACCGACACCGCACCGCAGGATTGATATGGTGGTGACTGGTGCCGTGCGCACCCGCCTTTCCCGTTCCAGGAACCGATGATGCCCCGCAAACTTCTGTTGTGCCTTGCCGCTGCCGCTGCGTTGACCGCATGCAAGGGCGAATCCGCCGCGCCCACCGCGGCGCCTGCCACCGACGCGGCACCGACCGCACCGGGCCATGCGTTCTCGCCCGAGATCAATGCCGGCGACTTCGCCGAGCTGGTCAAGACCTTGGCTTCGGATGCGTTCGAAGGCCGCTCCCCGGGCAGCAAGGGCGAAGAGCTGACCGTCAATTACATCCGCGACCAGATGCAGCGCATCGGCCTGCAGCCAGGCAATGGCGACAGTTGGTTCCAGGACGTGGCGATGACCGAGACCACGGCCGATGAGTCGACCGTGCTGACGCTGGACCAGGCCGGCAAGACCCGCGAGCTGACGTTCGGCACCGACATGGTGATCGGCACCCGCAGCGGCCAGCCAGACGTCAAGGTCGAGGCCAGCGACCTGGTGTTCGTCGGCTACGGCGTGGATGCGCCGGAGCAGAAGTGGAACGACTATGCCGGCCAGGACTGGAAGGGCAAGACGGTCGTGATGTTCGTCAACGATCCCGGGTTCCACGTCAACGACGAGAAGCTGTTCGACGGCAAGCGCATGACCTATTACGGGCGCTGGACGTACAAGTTCGAAGAGGCCGCACGCAAGGGCGCCGCCGCCGCGCTGATCGTGCATGACACCGCCGGTGCCTCCTACGGTTGGGACGTGGTCAAGAACTCGTGGGCCGGCCCGCAGTACGACCTGCCGGCCAAGGATGACCCGGAAGCGCGCCTCCCGGCACAAGGCTGGCTGAGCGCCGACGCCGCCCGCCAGCTGTTCGCCGAGGCCGGCCTGGATCTGGACAAAGCGTACAAGGACGCCAGCAAGCGCGGCTTCAAGCCGGTCCCGCTGAAGGCCAAGGTGTCCTTCGATCTGAAGAGCACCATCGCCGAGAAGAAGTCGCGCAACGTGGTCGGCGTCCTGCCGGGCAGCAAGCGTGCCGATGAAGCCGTGCTCTACATGGCGCACTGGGATCACTTGGGCAAGCACGAAGGTGAGCAGGGCGACACCATCTACAACGGTGCCGTCGACAACGCGACCGGCGTGGCCGGCATCCTGGAGGTCGCCGATGCGATGGTGCACCAGCAGCCAGCACCGGAGCGTTCGGTGGTGTTCCTGGCAGTGACGCTGGAAGAGTCCGGCCTGCTGGGCTCGAAGTACTACGTCAGCCACCCGACCTTCCCGCTGGACAAGATCGCCGGTGTGATCAACATCGATGCGATGTCGGTGGCAGGCCGTGCCAAGGACATGACCGTGACCGGCTTCGGCAGCTCCGAGCTGGAAGACATCCTCAAGCCGCTGGCCGCGAACCAGGGGCGTACCCTGCACGGCGAGACCGCGGTGCAGAGCGGCTTCTACTTCCGTTCGGATCACTTCAACTTCGCCAAGGCGGGTGTGCCGGCGCTCTATGCGGACGGTGGTGAGGATCTGCGCGACGGCGGTGTCGAGGCGGGCCGCAAGGCGGCCGAGGACTACGGCAGCCACCGTTACCACGGCCCGAAGGACGAGTTCGATCCCGCAACCTGGAAGCTGGATGGCACGGTTGAGGACCTGCAGCTGCTGTACGGGGTTGGCAAGGAACTGGCCGGCGGCGACCGGTGGCCGAACTGGTACGAGGGCAATCCGTTCAAGGCGGCACGCGATGCGATGATGAAGGGCAAGGGCGCTGAGACGCGGGCCGCGGAGTCTGCACGCTGAGCGGTTGATTGCTGTGACGTGATCTTTGCTTCATGAAAACGGCGCCTTTCTAGGCGCCGTTTTTTTTGGGTCGGCGGCTGGGTTGGTCGGGCTTTGGGGCGCGATACCCTTGCCGGTGACGCCCCCGGCCGCCGCCTTGCGGCGACGCCCTCCTCCTTGATTTCGCCCACAAGGGCATCGCGCCCCATGTGTGGAGACCACTGGCGCCTCAAAGCAGGCTCCGGTTAGCAGTGCGCGTACCGCATCCGAGCGTCGTAGCGGCCGGTAGGTCCCTGGGCAAAATCAACGAGGAGGGCGTCGCCGTCAGGCGGCGGCCGGGGGACTTGCCGAGGGGCCTGCCGGCCGCTACGGGGCCCTCACGCTCGCGGAAGATGCAAGCGGAGACGCCACCATTCCCAAAACGCAGAACTACCCAACGACACCCACCGCACTGGCCGCATACGCATGACCGTGCTCATCTGCTGTGGCACATGAAATGAGGCGCTCCCATCCGTCGGGAGAAGGACAAAAAAAAACCCGCTGCGTGAGCAGCGGGGTTTTGGGTGTAAACCCTGGCGATGACCTACTCTCGCATGGCTTAGGCCACACTACCATCGGCGCAGCTGCGTTTCACTTCCGAGTTCGGGATGGGATCGGGTGGTGCCACAGCGCTAATTTCACCAGGGAGACGGTTGGAGCAGCGCGTTGCGCCAGCTCGGCAGAGGTCTCTTCCGAGAAACAGATACCTGTAAAAACCAGGTGCCTGCAATAAAA
>NZ_JBSZJV010000049.1:0-360 GCF_054188265.1 Stenotrophomonas sp. IS26 | reverse complement strand
CTGACCGCGCGTTACTGGATCGAAGCGATTGCCGGCCTGCCGTGCAGCGTGGAAGTCGCCAGCGAATACCGTTACCGCGCCGCCTATGCGAATCCCAAGCACCTGATCGTCACCATCTCCCAGTCCGGCGAAACGCTGGATACGATGGAAGCGCTCAAGTACGCCAAGTCGCTCGGCCACCTGCATACGCTCTCGATCTGCAACGTGCCCGAGAGTGCGATTCCGCGCGCCAGCGAACTGGTCTGCTACACCCGTGCCGGTGCCGAGATCGGCGTTGCCTCGACCAAGGCCTTCACCACCCAGCTGGCCGCACTGTTCCAGCTCACCGTGGTGCTGGGCAAGCTGCATGGCCGCATCGAT
>NZ_JBSZJV010000048.1:0-360 GCF_054188265.1 Stenotrophomonas sp. IS26 | reverse complement strand
TTGACCGCGCGTTACTGGATCGAAGCGATTGTCGGCCTGCCGTGCAGCGTGGAAGTCGCCAGCGAATACCGTTACCGCGCTGCCTATGCGAATCCCAAGCACCTGATCGTCACCATCTCCCAGTCCGGCGAAACGCTGGATACGATGGAAGCGCTCAAGTACGCCAAGTCGCTCGGCCATCTGCATACGCTCTCGATCTGCAACGTGCCCGAGAGTGCGATTCCGCGCGCCAGTGAACTGGTCTGCTACACCCGTGCCGGTGCCGAGATCGGTGTTGCCTCGACCAAGGCCTTCACTACGCAGCTGGCGGCACTGTTCCAGCTCACCGTGGTGCTGGGCAAGCTGCATGGCCGCATCGAC
>NZ_JBSZJV010000047.1:0-404 GCF_054188265.1 Stenotrophomonas sp. IS26 | reverse complement strand
TACCACGTCGATGCCGGCCACGTGAACCTGGTGGGCGGTGCGATTGCCAGCACCAACGCCACCCACAGTGAACTGACCGCGCAGACGCTGACCTTCAGCGACCTGCAGAACCAGATGCAGCACAGCACCAGCTCGGGCGGCATCAGCGGTGGCTACGGCGGGCGGGCAGAGAACTGGAAGCCGACCACGGAGGGTGCCACCCCGAACTTCGGTGGTGGCGTGCCGATGAACGAGAAGGGCGGCGACAGCAGTACCACCTACGCCACGCTGACCGAGGGCAACATCGTCATCGGCGGCCAGAAGGTGACCGCCGCCGAGCTGGGCGTGAACACCGATGCCGCCACGGCGCACCGCGCGATTGAGGCGATGCCCAATGCCGAGCTGCAGCTGGCCAATCAGCAGGC
>NZ_JBSZJV010000046.1:0-416 GCF_054188265.1 Stenotrophomonas sp. IS26 | reverse complement strand
GCCGTGCAGGAAGCGGACTACCTGGAGCAGCTGCGCTTCCTGCCGGGCAGCGTGCAGCACGCGCTGAACATGGAGCCACAGATCGCCGCATGGGCCGAACGCTTCGCACGCAAGAGCAGTGCACTGTTCCTGGGGCGTGGCCTGCATTACCCGATCGCGCTGGAAGGCGCGCTCAAGCTCAAGGAGATCACCTATATCCACGCCGAGGCGTATCCGGCCGGTGAGCTCAAGCACGGCCCGCTGGCGCTGGTGGATGAGGACATGCCGGTGGTGGTGATCGCCCCGAACGACAGCCTGTTGGAGAAGGTCAAATCCAACATGCAGGAAGTGCGTGCGCGCGGTGGTGAGCTGTTCGTGTTCGCCGACCAGGACAGCAACTTCGTCGAGTCCGACGGCGTGCATGTGATCCGCACCCC
>NZ_JBSZJV010000045.1:0-430 GCF_054188265.1 Stenotrophomonas sp. IS26 | reverse complement strand
ACCGACCACCGCCTGGGCCAGCTGCACATCGCCGTCACCGTCGAGGCGTGCCTCCCCAACGGTCACCAGATCGCCGATGGCGAGCAGCCCACCTGCCGTGGCGGCCAGATCGCCCCCGCTGCGCAGCTGCTGCACATCCAACGCATCGGATGCCTCCAGCTGCATCCCCGCCCCGGAGGACAGCGTCTGCGCTACCAGCGTGGCACCAGTGATTCCGCTCAGCGCCCCCTGCGCCTGCAGTTCTCCAATGCCCATCGCCCCGCCGCTGCGAAGCTGCGCATCGCCGCCGACCGTGGCAGTACGCATGTCCAGCGCCCCGGCCGCCGCAACCTCCAGCGACTGCCCGACCACCGCCTGGGCCAGGCGTACATCCCCGTCGCCTTCAAGGCGCGCATCGCCATCGGCCATCAGGTCGCCCACGGCGAGCAGT
>NZ_JBSZJV010000044.1:0-440 GCF_054188265.1 Stenotrophomonas sp. IS26 | reverse complement strand
CCACCATTGGCCTCAGCCAGCAGCGCACCCAACAGCGCATGAGAGAGCAGCTGCAGTGCAGCGTTCGGATCACTGCCATGGTTCGTATCGAACTTGTCGCCGATCAGGTTCGCCGCATACGGCGCCAGGGCGTTGGCCACCATTTGGCCGCCGCCCTGCCCGGAGGCAGCACCCACCAGCAGCGTGGTAACAGCCTCAAGCGCGCGGCTGTTGTCGCCACCGATGCCCCAGTTCTGCTGCTGTGCCACGGCGTCGCTGTAGCTGTACGGGAACCTGGCTGCGAGCTCATTGGACTTGCCTTCCGCGCTCTGGCTCTTGAAGCGATCCTTCTCCTCATCGGACAGGGTAGAGAGATAGGAATTCTCCAGGTCCCGCATTGCCTGGTTGCCGATATCCCCAGCAATCTGCTTGCTGGTGGCCATCACCGTGCCCATCGCATT
>NZ_JBSZJV010000043.1:0-518 GCF_054188265.1 Stenotrophomonas sp. IS26 | reverse complement strand
GTGGGCTCGGAAGAGAACTTCAAGGTGATCTTCCAGCTGGCCGACAAGCTCGGCGCCGCCGTGGGCGCCTCGCGTGCGGCGGTCGATGCCGGCTACGTGCCCAGCGACCTGCAGGTCGGTCAGACCGGCAAGATCATCTCGCCGGAGCTGTACGTGGCCGTGGGCATCAGCGGCGCGATCCAGCACCTGACCGGTATCAAGGACGCCGGCACCATCGTGGCGATCAACAAGGACCCGGATTCGCCGATCTTCGAGATCGCCGACATCGGCCTGGTGGGGGATCTGTTCACCTTGCTTCCCGAACTGGAACGCGCCCTGTAACACTGCTAGAACGCCACCACACCCCTGAGTCAACACTTTGAACACAACGCCGCTCATGGCAGATCCCACGACTGATGCACTGCGACCAGATCAAGATGTTTCGGTCGTGGTGCCCGTTTATGGTTGTCGAAACTGCCTGGAAGAACTCGTCGACCGAATCAGTCGAACGCTTACCTCGTTTCCTGGAGCCCACGAGA
>NZ_JBSZJV010000042.1:0-521 GCF_054188265.1 Stenotrophomonas sp. IS26 | reverse complement strand
GTGCCGTACATCGTCGTCTTCCTGAACAAGGCAGACATGGTCGATGACGCCGAGCTGCTGGAACTGGTCGAGATGGAAGTCCGCGAGCTGCTGAGCAAGTACGACTTCCCGGGCGATGACACCCCGATCATCTCGGGTTCGGCCCGCCTGGCGCTGGAAGGCGACCAGAGCGAGATCGGTGTGCCGGCCGTGATCAAGCTGGTCGAAGCTCTCGACAGCTGGATCCCGACCCCGGAACGCGACATCGACAAGCCCTTCCTGATGCCGGTCGAAGACGTGTTCTCGATCTCGGGCCGCGGCACCGTCGTGACCGGTCGTATCGAGCGCGGCGTGATCAAGGTCGGCGAAGAAATCGAAATCGTCGGTATCCGTCCGGTCCAGAAGACCACCGTCACCGGCGTGGAAATGTTCCGCAAGCTGCTCGACCAGGGTCAGGCAGGCGACAACGCCGGTCTGCTGCTGCGCGGCACCAAGCGTGACGACGTCGAGCGTGGCCAGGTCCTGGCCAAGCCGGGTTCGAT
>NZ_JBSZJV010000041.1:0-1322 GCF_054188265.1 Stenotrophomonas sp. IS26 | reverse complement strand
TCTCGGCCACGGGCAATGTCCGTTTGGGTGCGCAGAACACCGGCCGTACGCTGGATGTGCGTAATCAGGGCAACCTGACCCGCACGGTGTCGGGTGTAACTGACGGTGCGCTGAGCGCCACCAGCACGGACGCTGTGACCGGTGGCCAGCTGTTCGCCACCAACGAAGTGGTCAAGAGCCAGCAGGAGGTGGTGGCTGGCAACACCCGGCTTATCGGCGATAACCGCAGCAGCATCGCCACGCTGCGCACCGACCTTGATGCAGCCACGGCAGATCTGGACTACGCGGTAATGTTCAACAAAGAGCGCACCGTGGTGGATCTGGGTAACGCCCGGATCAGCGGCCTGGCAGCGGGGGACATCAGCCGGGCCGACAGCAGGGATGCGGTGAATGGAGGGCAGTTGTTTGCGACCAATGCGCGGGTAGGAGAGCTTGAGGAGCAGCGGATGTTCGTCAAGGTCGGGTACGACGATGAAAGCGTTGAAGCACGGGCCGGTCTGTTTGGTATTGCGCTGGGCGACTCTGCTGAGGCTTCCGTTGACACGGAAGGCGCGGTTGCACTCGGCAGCTTTGCAGTAGCGCGAGGGAAGAACTCCGTTGCGTTGGGGCGTGCGGCATACGTCCACGCAGGCGCCGAGGTTGGTTTTGCGCTTGGCGCCAGCTCCCACGTTGAAGTGACAGGTGGCGTGGCGCTTGGCGCGTCTTCCATGGTAAGGGAAGGCGCACGCGACGCGGTAGCGCTCGGCTACGGATCCATAGCAACCGAGGCGAATACGATTTCCGTTGGCAGCGACACCAGAAAGCGTCGTGTAGTAAACATGGCCCTAGGTACGGTAGATAGCGATGCCACCACAGTCGCTCAGCTGAAAGGCGCCTTGGACGGCTTGGGCGGCGGCGCCACCGTTGATGCAACCGGCGCGATCACGGCGCCGGCGTATGTTCTGAGCAGCAGCACCTACAACAACGTCGGCGACGCATTGCTTGCACTGGATTCCGCCGTTGTGACGACCAAGTCAGATGTAGATGCCCTGGGCAGCCAGGTCAACCGCCTGTTCCAGGAAGAGGCCAGCACCCGGTCCGACGGCCCCGGCCGCCTGAACCTGGGCGGTGCCCACGGCATGGTGCTGGGCAATGTGGCCAACGGTCTGATCGCCTCTGGCAGCCGCGATGCGGTCAACGGTGGCCAGCTGTATGAGGTGCAGAAGAACCTGCAGGGCCAGATCGACACCCTGGAAGGCCGCGGCAGCGAGCCGGTCGCGATGATGGGCCGGATGGGTACGCCGGTGGACACCCCGGTTGCCAAGGTGGATGCGCCCGAGCCC
>NZ_JBSZJV010000040.1:0-1474 GCF_054188265.1 Stenotrophomonas sp. IS26 | reverse complement strand
AACGGATTAAGGCGCCTGCCTCTCGTAAGTCTTGTGACGTAGCGTGCACTTGGGATCTATCGACATGTCATGTCGGCCAAGGCAACTTGAGGTTATATGGTCAAGCCACACGGATCATTAGTATCAGTTAGCTCAATACATTGCTGTACTTACACACCTGACCTATCAACCACATAGTCTATATGGTTCCTTCAGGGGGCTTGTGCCCCGGGAGATCTCATCTTGAGGCGCGCTTCCCGCTTAGATGCTTTCAGCGGTTATCGCTTCCGAACATAGCTACCCGGCAATGCCACTGGCGTGACAACCGGAACACCAGAGGTTCGTCCACTCCGGTCCTCTCGTACTAGGAGCAGCCCCTCTCAAATCTCCAACGCCCATGGCAGATAGGGACCGAACTGTCTCACGACGTTCTGAACCCAGCTCGCGTACCACTTTAAATGGCGAACAGCCATACCCTTGGGACCGACTACAGCCCCAGGATGTGATGAGCCGACATCGAGGTGCCAAACACCGCCGTCGATATGAACTCTTGGGCGGTATCAGCCTGTTATCCCCGGAGTACCTTTTATCCGTTGAGCGATGGCCCTTCCATACAGAACCACCGGATCACTAAGTCCTAGTTTCCTACCTGCTTGATCCGTCGATCTTGCAGTCAAGCACGCTTATGCCTTTGCACACAGTGCGCGATGTCCGACCGCGCTGAGCGTACCTTCGAGCTCCTCCGTTACTCTTTAGGAGGAGACCGCCCCAGTCAAACTACCCACCATACACGGTCCCCGATCCAGATTATGGACCTAGGTTAGAACGTCAAGCACGACAGGGTGGTATTTCAAGGATGGCTCCACTGCAGCTAGCGCCACAGTTTCATAGCCTCCCACCTATCCTACACAGACGAACTCAACGTTCAGTGTAAAGCTATAGTAAAGGTTCACGGGGTCTTTCCGTCTTGCCACGGGAACGCTGCATCTTCACAGCGATTTCAATTTCACTGAGTCTCGGGTGGAGACAGCGCCGCTGTCGTTACGCCATTCGTGCAGGTCGGAACTTACCCGACAAGGAATTTCGCTACCTTAGGACCGTTATAGTTACGGCCGCCGTTTACTGGGGCTTCGATCAAGAGCTTCGCCTTGCGGCTGACCCCATCAATTAACCTTCCAGCACCGGGCAGGCGTCACACCCTATACGTCCACTTTCGTGTTTGCAGAGTGCTGTGTTTTTGATAAACAGTCGCAGCGGCCTGGTTACTGCGGCCCTCTTCAGCTATAGCTCGCATGAGCCACCAAAAAGGGCGCACCTTCTCCCGAAGTTACGGTGCCATGTTGCCTAGTTCCTTCACCCGAGTTCTCTCAAGCGCCTGAGAATTCTCATCCTACCCACCTGTGTCGGTTTACGGTACGGTCTGCGTAAGCTGAAGCTTAGGAGCTTTTCCTGGAAGCGTGGTATCAGTGACTTTGCCTTAAAGGCTCGTCTCGGT